>CAYOSB010000069.1:0-15826 GCA_964406495.1 uncultured Bacteroidaceae bacterium
GGATATCTTGTAAAGATACCAAGTATGAGTGCCAGCAATGGAGGAATTACCAGGGACAGTGTCACAAACTGACGATCGGCAATCTTGGAGAGAAAGTTGCGCCGACTATAGGCTATGAACTGGGAGATAGCTCCCGGAATTTTATTTTGTTTGTCTGGCAGTTTGAGTCGTGCCGGCTGCTTCTTCTCAGGACGCAGCTTTTTTTTATAAAGTTGGTACCAATCTTCTGGCTGAAGCAACCTCTCAGTAGTATACTCTCCAAATTCGTTGACTTTTTTTGCTTCAATGATCTGTAGAAGTTCATCAGTCTGGATATTTCCGCAAGCTGCACACTCGAGCTCTTCTGCATCGGCACGTTCTGCAATATTTTTTAAATAGGTTATCGCATCCAGTGGATTTCCATAGTATACAGGATATCCACCCTTGTCCATCAAAAGCAGTTTGTCAAATTGTTTGAACATGTCCGAGGAGGGTTGGTGGATATTTACCACAACGATTTTCCCAGTGAGGGACTGTTCCTTCAGCAATGACAGTACATTCTCCGAATCGGTTGATGAAAGTCCGGAAGTAGGCTCATCTACGAAAAGTATTGATGAGTCACGGATCAATTCCAGTGCAATATTCAGCCGTTTTCTCTGACCGCCGCTGATGGATTTTTTCAGCGGGCTGCCAACCTTGAGATCCTTAATGTAAAAAAGGCCCAGATTGCTGAGCAGTTTGTTGATCCGTTTAATTATTTCAGACTCATCAAGGTCTCCAAGACACAGCCTTGCATTAAAATACAGGTTTTGAAACACCGTGAGTTCTTCAATCAGCAGATCATCCTGTGGCACGAATCCGAAAATCCCTTTTTGTGCTTCGTCGGAAGGGTTCAGTGGAAAATCATTAATTGTGATCTTGCCTTTATCAGCAGGTAATAATCCGGTTAATACATTGATGAGTGTGGATTTTCCCGTACCACTTCCACCCATAATCCCAACCATCTCTCCCGCATAAAAATCCATACTGACTTCGTGGATTCCATTATCTGAATCCGGATAGAGATACTCGATCTCCTCAACATGATATATGATTTGCGGATAGTCAATATCACGGTGAAATGAAGAAACGATGTCGCTGTAATAGATGGGCGACATCTGACCGGTTTTGAGCGCAGCACCCCTTGGAAAAACATAGATATGGTTTGGAAACACATTCTTACTACCCAGCTCCACCACTTCGTTCCCATGGTAGTAAAAGATATATAACTCTGCCTGTTGCAGCCGAAGGAAGAAAAACTGACCTGTTAAACCTGCCTTGTATATGTGGTGAATATTTTTAAATGGATAGTTCTGAAGCCCGCTCACTATAATTAATGCAGACTTGTCAGGTACTTTTTGGAAACGCTCGGTAATAAAAGCTTTGGCGTTCCTGAATTCAGACGCATTGATCTGCATGGATTCTGAAATGGTAGCTATGGCATCATGGATCGCCTCCCTGTAGTCTTCTTTCACATTACTGCTCGCCTGAAACTGCCTGGAGAATTGTATGATGCTGAATAAAATCATGAATTTACCCTTTAGAGGAAGTTCTGAATTGATCTTATCACAGATCATCAGTATTTTCACAGAGAGCAGTGAAACTCGTTTTTTGTAACTTTTTCTTCTGATCGATCCCAGTTCTTCCATGTATTTATCAAAAATAGTAATCGATCGCTCTACCATTTTGGGGCTGAATTGGCCCTTCAGATATGATTCTACAAAATTGCGGGAAAAAATCCCTGAAGCTTCCACATTGATCGTCGCCAGGAGCGCGAAAAGTTTCATCAGGGATTGTAACATGGATTCAGTCATACAAAAATCCGCATTTAATGTATTGGAAAAAGAGCCTTATCTCATGAAGCATAAAGAAAATGAATACACTCCATCTCTATCATGCAATTGGAATTTTCCTTCATGTGCCTTCATAATCTCTGCTACAAGCGCAAGCTCTAGCCGGAAATCAGCATCATATGATATCTTTCCGGAAGTCACCGAGCGGATCTCCCGAAGCTCCTTCTCTGAAAGATGGATGTCCCCGGGAGTGAGCTCAATAATATATTCCGTTTTGTTTGAAGAGATTGAAAGATCAATCTCTGTTCCCCGTTCAGTATGATCAATCAGGTATCCCAGCAGGTAACTGAATGCCGCAAGTGCAAGGTCAAACACCCCGTGAACTTCAAGATCGTGGACCAAACCATTCGACAGTACACTGACCTCCTGTTGTTGAAGCTGATTCCCTTTATCAAGTATCGCTACTTCTGCGACTTCGTTCAATGAAAATGGTCGCCTTTCCGTTTTGAATCCTGTCTCGCTCAACCTGCTGAAATGACATGCTGCTTCCGAAAAATCTTCCAGGCTACGGACTGAAACATCTAACTGGTATAACAATTCTGTAAGATCCCTGGAGTCTATTTTATCCTTGATCATATGAACAGCAGTAACGACCCTGTTGATAGGTTCCCGGATATCATTTGTAATGGATGCAATGAATTTATTTTTTGCACGGTCGAGTCCCAGCATTAGCTCATTTGCATTTTCTAACTCAACAAGCATTTGTTTGTTCTTCAACTTCAGATCCTGCACTTCCAGGGACTTATTTATAGCCTGCCGGACCTCTTCAATCTTGTATGGTTTATTAAAAAAACCATAAAGTCTCCCCTTGTTGATTGCCTCCACTACTGTATCAAAATCTGTATGCGCAGTGATCATAAATCGCATGATATTGGGGTACTTTTCTGCCACAATGGCAAGCAATTCGCTACCCGCTATCCCGGGCATCCTCTGATCTGCAACAATCACATTCACATCATGATTCTCAAGAACCTCAAGTGCCCGGGATCCAGATATAGCTAATAATATGGTATAATCCTTTTCAAACGAAGCTTTAAAAAGTTTCAGATTGGTGTCGATATCATCAACATATAATACTACTGGTCGCTCCGATTTAGGGGAGTGAAATTCCATGGTTTATTATTTGCTTTTGCTGTAAAAATAAGAAAAATTTAGCATGATGTATCGCGATTTTATCAACCTGATTGTTAATTGTATTCAGACATTAACATCATATTAAGGCAAACAGATCAAAATTATTGCGATATAAGGGATTGCAGGAACAATAATCGGAATGAATTTGTATTTTTACCTGGAACCTGATAGCGCCGGACACACGCCTGGAGAGAAAAAGACTATTATTTACAGTGCATTTACATTGTTTGGCCCTGTATGAAAAAATAATCTCCCTGACAAGAACTAATTAATGCTTAATTGGAGAATGCTCTAAATTGAAACAACCATGAAACAACTTCAAAGTTATTTGAACATTGCATTATTAATAATTGTGATATGCAGTGTTTCTTTAAATGCACAGGTAGAGGAACGAACGAAATCGATCGTGACCAAAAATGACGGAACCGAATATATTGGCGTAATCCTGAAACAGGACGCCCGGGAGATTCTCCTGCAAACGGAAACTGTTGGTGAAGTCATTATCCCGAAACACGAGATCAAATCCATCGAGGAATTTACCGGTGAAAAATATACATCTTCAAAATATGCAGGCAGTAACATCTATGCCACCCGCTATTTCTTTTCTAACAATGGACTGCCCATGAAGAAAGGTGAAAGCTACGCCATGATACACCTGCCAGGGGCTGAATACCAGGTAGCCATTGTCGACAACCTCACCATTGGCGGTCTGACCTCCTGGATAGGGGTGCCTATCGTTGCATCTGCAAAATATGCCATCAGGCTCACCGATAATTTCAACCTTGCAGTGGGTGCCCTGGGGGGCACATTAAGCTGGGCTGGCTGGAATAACTACGGAGTTATGCCCTATGGATCTGTAACCGTTGGAAATCCCAGTCTCAACCTTAACTTTTCTGGCGGATACCTTACTATTGGCAATGAGGGCACTACAGCTTCGGCGCCACTCTATTCGGTGGGCGGACTTGCACGTTTGAGTGACCGGGTGTCCCTTGTAGGGGATTCCTTTATTTTTACCGAGGAAAACCTGGTGGCCGTTGTAATTCCCGGACTCAGGTTCGACAGGAAAAAGGGCGGTGCCTTTCAGTTCGGCCTGGCCGGACTGGTAATCAACAATGATGTGATTCCTTTCCCCGTTCCCTTCCTTTCCTGGTTCATAGAAATTTAATTTTCAATCCACCCTCAACGTATGAATATTATTGAACTTGAAAACGTAACCAAAACCTTCGGGACCGTTGTGGCAGTAAATGAACTGTCACTATCGGTACCCAAAGGAAGTATCTACGGATTCATCGGTCCCAACGGATCAGGAAAGACCACCACGATCCGGATGATCAGACTGGCAACCCCGGTAACAATACCTGTATGGCAACCAGTCCTGGGACTGGTACTGGTAATCCTCTTTACATTATTCTCTGTCTGGGTAGGTGCCAGGATCTTCAGGACAGCGATCCTGATCCAGGGTCAGAAGCCCTCTGCAAACAACCTTTTTAAATATGCATTCAGGAGCTGAAGCTGATCCCAAAAATATCGCCCGGACGCATTCCTGACTTCATTATCAATGCCGTCACGGGGCCGGCTTTGCTTGCAGTTCCCGTGTACATTCTGTTGATCCTTCTCATCAAGGTTGACCATAGTCCATATCGTGCTGAAATGGTGGAACACACCGTTCAGAATAACGATAAAATTCATGTTTATGCATATACTGATATTGATAAGGATGGGATAACAGAGCAGATCCTGTTATATAACCTGCCTACCAATGCAACCATCATTAGTTATCATCAAAATGGAACCATATTTGAATCATGGAACCTGTATGGTAAATATTACATGGATCCCGTATTTGATATCCGGGACATCAATCAGGATGGTATCCGGGAATTATATGCCATCACCATCACGTCGGATGATTCCGTTTTTGTGAACCAGGCAGAGTTAAAAGCCAGGAACAACGTATCCATGAGAAAATTTGTCACAAAACTGGAAAGGTACCAGGATCAACTTGATGCCGCTATTTATGGATTGGGTTTTTCGGATGTCAATGGTGACAGCGTGCCCGAATACCTGTTCGTTATCAGTGCCGGATTCACACTTCAGCCAAGAGCTGTATATGCCTGGGACATAAAAAAGGATCAGATATTGAGAAGTCCTGTTGCCGGGATGAATGTGAAGTATCCAAATGGTCTCATCTCAGCCGATCTGAATCATGACGAAATCAGAGAAATATTCCTCCCAACCTGGTCAACAGACAATTACAATACCCCGGTGCCATTCAGCGATACGGCGAGTTATTCACTGGTGCTGACAAAAAACCTTCAATACCTGTACCCCCCGGTCCTGGTCGCAGGTCCTTCAAGTATTTCCAATTCGTTTCCGATTACAATAAATGATACCACGCACATATTGACAATAGTAAGGATGGTGCGGGGAGCAAGTAATGACGGCATAGCAGTATTGTTCGACGTGGAGGGAAACAAAAAGGATTCGGTATTGCTGAAAAGCATGAACACACAAACTGGATACATATGTGTGAATGGCCGAATCATTTTTACCGCGCCGCAAAAGAGCGGAACGGTCATCGGAACCATAGAAAATGACCTTTCACTGAAGGAGCATCTCAGCATTCCAGGCACTTCTTTGGGAATCAGGCCTACTGACCTGGACCACGATCCTGAAATGGAAATGATCCTGCTGGATACGAGAAATGGAGTATTGCATATCCTCCAGGACAATCTGAAAACGCTGACCTCCTGTACTATCCCTGCTGAGCTTTCCTCACTACTGCACATTAGCATTGAAAGCAAACACAATAATGAAACCAGGTTCCTGGTGCAGATGAATGATTACAGGATGTTGGTAAGCTACCACGATAATCCATTTTACAGGTGGCGTTTCGCATACTACGTGCTATTATATGGCATGATCTACCTTTTGCTCTTTCTGCTGCAAAAAGGTTTTTTATTTCGCAGTAACAGAAGAAGAGAAAAAGAGAATAAGATGATCAAGCTTCAAATGCAATCGGTGATGAACCAGCTGAATCCCCATTTTACTTTCAATGCCATCAATACCGTGGGAAATTCGATCCTCCAGGACAGAAAACATGAAGCATATGAAAACCTTACCAAGCTATCTGAGCTGATCAGGAACTCCATGGACAATGCATTCCAGGTATATAAAACCCTGGGAGAAGAAATTGAATTTACCAGGCGCTACCTGGAGCTGGAATCTGTGAGGTTTGAAAGCAAACTCACATATATATTCAATATAGACCACAATATCGACCCTGGAATGAGGATTCCTAAAATGTTATTGCATCTTTTCATTGAAAATGCCATCAAACATGGAATTTTTCATAAAACATCGCCAGGTCATATTTCAGTGAAAGCCACCCGAGAAAACCAGGAAACGGTTATTACCATTTCTGATAACGGAATAGGAAGAAAAAATGCCCGTGCCATCACTGGTGCTTCGGGCAATGGTTTAAAGATCCTGGATGATTACCTGGTATTGTTCAATAAAAAATACCAGCGTGATATAAGCTATACCATTGAAGACATTACAAACAATATTGAAGAACCCGGGACTCTTGTTACGATTCGCATTAAACACTGATTTTATAATTCTTTAATATATATATTCCGGAATTGAACCAGCGACGGCGGACTCACCCATTCACCATTCTCTTTCCTGCCATGGTGCTGCAATCCGATGGGGCCGGAAACCGGGACACCAGGCAGTTGCGCTGCATCGAGTACACGCAGGCCGTTCAGGTCTACAGTCAATTGATCACCCTTCATCATGATTATGAAGGTATTCCACTCCCCTATATGATTGTCAGCCAGGACAGACGGGGTGACTCCACGCCTTACCCCGCCAGGCATCTTCTTGTCCATCCTGTAGCCATATACCTCCCCGGAGCCGACCGGCCAGCACCAGATATTCACCTGCGATTTGCTATTGCCACGCAAATAGATTCCTGAATCCGAGTCTGGGACCTTCATCCGGATCACCTCCCCTTTCGCATTGCGCTTATGGGAACCATCAGGCAGAATGATCGGTACCCTGGGATTGATATAAGGTGTCTCCTTGATCCGCCAGTCCACATAAAGAATAAAATCCCTGAATTCACGTTCGGTCCAGAGATCTTTACTCTCGGCTTCACTCTCTGCGTCATAATCAATTACGCCATTGATCACCTTCCAGTGCCCATTGTCTCCTTCGGGGACTTTCCAGTGTGCAAAGTCTTTGCCGTTAAAAAGAATTTCAAAACCTTCAGGAATAGCTGTGGGGTTGGGAAACTCCTGCGCAGATAGCCAGGCTCCTGAAACCAGGCAGAATATGGTCATTATGATTTGCTTCATGATACTTGATGTTATTATACGTCCTGTAATTTTTGAATGAACAATATAATCCAATTCCCTGGTGGATGCAATAATGCATCTTTTTATATCTTTAAGAATTAATCTGTCACAACATGTTACACTTGATCGAACACCCGCTGATTACCCATAAACTTACGCAAATCAGGAAGAAAGAGACCGGAACGAAGGATTTCAGAGAAGCACTGGATGAAATTGCCGGTCTGATGGCTTACGAGATCAGTCGTGATCTGCCTCTGAAGGAAGTGGAGATTGAAACCCCTATTAGTTCGTGCAACACACATGAAATGGCCAAGAACATTGTGCTGGTACCCATTTTAAGGGCCGGCCTGGGCATGGTGGATGGAATCACAAATCTTATTCCCACGGCAAAGGTAGGCCACGTGGGGATGTATCGTGACCATGAAAGCCTTGAGCCCCAGGAATACTATGCCAAGCTTCCTCCCTGCATCACAGATGCAGTGGTAATGGTCCTCGACCCAATGCTGGCCACCGGTGGAAGCGCTTCAGCAACGATCACTTACCTGAAACAAGAGGGTGCCACCCAGATCAGGCTGGTATGCATCGTCGGTGCCCCTGAAGGTGTTAAAAAGATCGAAGAAACCCATCCAGATGTGGATATCTACCTTTCAGCATTGGATGACAAGCTGAATGAAAAAGGATATATCGTTCCCGGACTGGGTGATGCAGGTGACAGGCTATTCGGGACCAGGTGAGCTGTTCAATGCCCTGAAAAATAACTGTACTTCTCGCTAATTCAGCGCGGATCCATCTGCCCCGGTGTTCAAGACCAGCTTTCCACGGGCCCTTCCGCTCTGGCTGTATTCATGCGCCTTTCGGGCTTCTTCAAGCGGGTAGGTCCGGTCGATCACAACCTTGATTTTTCCGGAGACAATATGGTCGATCATCCATTGCAGGTCTGCGGGGCGGTTTTTCACCAGGATCATTTTATATTTTTTCGAGGAAAACAGTACAGACCATTTCCCCTTAAGATAGCTGGCAATTGAAAGGTTCAGCTTGATGAGCATTCCTCCCCGCTTCAAACAGGCTTTCGTCTCCGGGAAAAATGCATTTGCAGCTGCATCCAGAACCACATCAAATGCACCCCTGCGGTCCCTGAAATCCTCCTTGTTGTAATCGATCACTTCATCTGCCCCCAACTGACTTACCAGTCCGGCATTCTTCGCACTGCACACGGCTGTTACATGGGCGCCAAGGATTTTTGCAATCTGAATGGCATACGTACCCACTCCTCCGGAACCGCCATTTACCAATACTACGTCACCGGGTTTAACTTTGTAATGCAGGGTGAAGGCCTGCATGGGCGTCAAACCGGCCACTGCAAGGGTGGATGCTGCATCGAATGGCAGCGTATCAGGAATCCTGATCACCTTTTCATGGCCCGCAACAACCAGCTCTGCATAGCCTCCTCCTTTATGACTCAACCCGGCAAAAACCCTGTCACCGCGTGTAAATGAGGTTACGCCCGCTCCCGTTTCTTCAACAATACCTGATACTTCCGTACCCAGCACCATCGGGAATTTTTTTCCTGAGAAAAGCTTTAACCTGCCTTCACGTATTTTCCAGTCCACCGGATTAACGGATGCAACCGCCACACGGATCAACACCTCCCCGTTCCCGGGCCTGGGATCCTCCAGTGTACCGTATTTGATTTCCCCAGGACCGCCATATGATTCAATGTATGCTGCTCTCATATCTTGTGCATTGTTTTAAATTATTTTTTGTCATTGCTCCGCACTACCTTTAGCTCGGCAAAGCCAAATATCTACACCCCAACATGTGGCTGTCATTGTTGATGTTTTTTTTCGCATTGTCAGTTTGCACAGCGAAAATTACTATAAATTGCATAAGAAAACGAATTATTCTGATACCATGAAACAAATTCTACGTTCCTCCCTGCTTGTTATCGCATTACTCATGCTCAGCTCGGCAACCATATATTTCGACATCCTTGTTCCTGCCGCGGTTGACATCCCTTCACATATTGGGTCCATTGCAATCATCGACCGCAGCCATTCAGAAAATGAAGTAGTCAATGCACTGGAAAAAGGATTGCTCTCAACCATTTCGGGCAAAAGTGACCGCTTGTCGAAATATTGTATCGAAGGTGCGCACGACCAGATCATTTCAAATCAAAAGATCAAACCAGTGCTTACCGGGATTGTTGAGAAAAGAACCGGCACAGCCATTGATTTTCCTAAACCCATGGAATGGTTCGAAGTCGTCAATATTTGCAAAAAACACGGAACCGAAGCTGTTCTTGCTCTGGAAATCTTCAGCAGGCAATATGTAGATAATGTGGCTGAAGTGAAGGTGGGTTTCAGGATCTATGATCCAGCCAAAAAGATGATCGTCGATGAATTTCAGTATTATCACGGGATTGGAAAAAATGGACAGGTACCGGGCAATGATCCGGGTGCGCTTGTCCTGAATACACTGAATACCGATGATGCATTGAAGAAAGCAGGCTATATCGCCGGCAACATCTATGGCAAAAGGATCACCCCGTTCTGGATCCGTGCCGAACGGAAATATTACAAACGGTCCAGGAGAAACCCAGATATGGCTGAAGGAGCCAGGATGATGGAAGTCAATAACTGGGAAGCGGCCAGTGCAGCCCTCCGGACCGCCATCGAAACCGGGCGCCGTAAGACGCAAGGACGCGCTGCACATAATCTGGCCGTGGTGTATGAGATAACCGGTCAGCTTGACCACGCCTACGAGACAGCCCAGATGGCCTGGGGGAAATTCCGGAACAAGGCATCCAGGGAATACAGCGAGATTCTGCAGCAGCGCATTCGCGAAACCGACCTGTTGCGGAGACAGGAAGAAAATTAGAATTTTCCGGTTGAACACCCACCAGAGGCAAATCCTTAAAAATAGATAGATGATTTTTTGTAACTTGTTCTGAAATACCATCTATCATGAATAAGGCTAGCCCTGTAATAAATAAAAAGGTACCGGAAAATAAATCCGGAAGGCTCAAAAAAAAGTTCTATTTCAGTGAATTGGAAAAACTTCAGCTGGAACTGGTAAAAATGCATGAATGGATCAAAAAAGAGGGGCTGAAGGTGGTAGTTGTTTTCGAGGGACGGGATGCAGCAGGCAAAGGTGGCGTCATCAAGCGGATCACCCAGCGGCTGAATCCACGGATTGCCAGGGTGGTCGCACTGGGTGTACCCACTGAACGGGAAAAAACACAGTGGTATTTCCAGAGATACGTAGCCCATCTGCCTGCTGCAGGAGAGATGGTACTTTTCGATCGCAGCTGGTACAACCGGGCAGGTGTCGAACGCGTAATGGGATTCTGTACAGACGATGAATACTGGGAATTCCTGAGAAGCTGCCCCAGGTTCGAAGAGATGCTTATCCAATCCGGGATCATCCTAATCAAATACTGGTTTTCAGTAAGCGATGAGGAGCAGGAAAAACGCTTCCGCTCCAGGATCAATGATCCGCTCCGAAGGTGGAAATTCAGCCCGATGGATATGGAATCCAGGACCCGCTGGGTCGAATACTCCAGGGCCAAGGATGAGATGTTCTCTTATACCGATACAAAAATCGCTCCCTGGTACGTAGTAAACGCAGATGACAAAAGAAGGGCCAGGCTGAACTGTATGAACCACCTGCTTTCAAAGATTCCCTACGATGAGATCAAACACAAAAAAATCGACCTTCCACCCATAAATAAAGAGGGATATGTAAGACCTCCGATCACCGAACAGACCTTTGTTAAGGAGGTATATTAAATATATATTTGTAAAACCAACACAAACCACAATGACCTATCCGGAAATGATCAGCAACCTTCCCGAAGCAGACATCCCTTTTGAAGGTGTCAAGGGCAGGTATCATATAAAATCAATTTTATGAAACACATTTTTCTACCCCTCGCAATCATTGGGATGACGCTTTTAACATCCTGTAACAATGAAGAAAAAATCAATTTGTTCAACGGTGAAAACCTGGATAACTGGACGTTTGTATTACCGGACACAGTGGAACCATCTTCAGTGTTCCGTGTACAGGACGGTAAATTATTTGTCAGTGGTAATCCCAACGGGTATATCAAGACCCTGAACACTTACGATAATTATGATCTTCACCTGGAATGGCGCTGGGTGGAAGAACCAAAGAACAGTGGCGTACTGCTCCATGCCACCGGCAGAGACCGGGTCTGGCCCGACTGCATCGAAGCACAGCTGAAGTCCGGCAATGCTGGTGATTTTGTTCTCATGGGCAAAGGTACGGGTCTTACTGTAAAAGATACTACCTACATAGTGGAATCGGAGGAGAACAGGTACATGGCGCTGAAAAAATTCGAACCGACTTCAGAAAATCCTCCCGGTGAATGGAACAACTACGATATCTCCGTGTCGGAAAACCGCATAGAATTGCATGTGAATGGTGTCCTTCAAAATGCCGGCACTGACCCGACCAAAAACAGCGGACACATCTGCATTCAATCAGAAGGCGGACCCATGGAGTTCAGGAATATCTACCTGGTAAAAAAATAAAAAGACAGATAGCATACCCGGATTGTTTAAGGTATTGTTTTGCCGATAGGTTACAGGGAATGGTTCATTGAATTATTACCATCCCGACATCGGATTATCGACTGTGATCTCATCCTTATGATCGGCCACCTTGTATCCGACCATAAAGCTGAATTCTGTCATTCTTTTGAATTTGTCATAGGCAATTTTTCCCGGATCATCAGTAAGCATGTGGTAATCGGCATGCGTACCGGTAGAATAAAACAGCACCGGGATGTCCTTGCGGGCAAAACTTATGTGGTCACTGCGATAATAATATCGCTCCGGGTGATTGATATCATTGTAGGAATAATTGCCATGCAATCCCATGTCCACCAGGGTCGCTTTATTAATCTCCATCAACAGTGCACTCTGCTTGGCGCCGATGATCTTCACAGAATCCTCACCCACGATAGTCAACCCGCTGCGTTCGCTCAAACGATCCTCGGGCAATGGTACCCTGCCCACCATATCCAGGTTGATCACAGTGGAAATTTGTTCAATTGAAACCATCGGATGGTCAGCAAAATATTTCGATCCGAACAACCCGATCTCCTCTCCTGAGACCCAAAGGAACCCGATGCTTCTTCGTGGCATCTTCCGCTCCGCGATGAATGCCTCAGCAATCTCCAACAAGGCAACAGTACCTGATGCATTGTCGTCCGCACCATTGAATACGCCTCCCTCCGGATCGGTTCCCACATGATCAAAGTGCGCCAGGTACATCACCATTTCATTTTTCAATTCAGGATCTGAACCCTCGATCATTCCAAAGACATTGGGCACCTCCAGGTCATCTTTTTTCATTGTAAGTTCAATCCTGGCAGTCAGCCCGTCCACTGGAAAAGATTTTGGTTCCAGGGTATTGTCGATCTCTTGCTGCACTTTTTCAAGTGACTTACCTGCCGCCTGCATCACCGCGTCAGCAACACTCCTGTGGGCAAGAATGATCTTTGGACCGGGAATTTCAGTTACGGGTTTCTCATCCTCTTTTTTAAGAGACCTGGATTTTGCAAGGTAATCAGCAATCCGGGGGTTCATGTCCTCTATGGAATTGATTCCTGACTTGGGATCAAAAACCATGATGATCGCCCTGGGTTGCTGGGCCGCAATATACTGCATTTTGTGCTGCATGCCCTGCATGTCTGAATACTTATCTCCGAACTGCGAAACTGTACCCTCCTTGTTCATTGGAGCACGATTCATGATCACCACGATTTTATCCCTGATATCGATCCCTTCAAAATCGTTATAGTTAAATTGTTCATCATTAATGCCGTAGCCTGCAAAAACCACCTCACCTTCAATCTCAATGTGATCCGTGCGCAACCCGGGCAGCAAGAAAAACTGCTGCTGGCTTAGCATTTTTTCCCCTGAACTGTCCTGCAGGGTGATACTGCTTTTATCCAGGTCATAGGTCCGCTCCTGGAGGGTATAGTACTGGAAATAATCATCCCCCGAAGGTGCGGGCTGCAATCCCAGTCTTTCTGCCTGCACAGCAAGGTAACGAGCTGCGATTTCAAGCCCCGGTTCACCGGTCGCCCTGCCTTCAAGCTCATCGGAGGCAAGGAAATCCATGTGCATTATGAGGTCCTGTTCCTGGATAGATTTCAACCCCTTCCGCTGCGCATTCAGTTGAAAAGCCAGCATGCTGCTGATCAACAGTGTAATAATTATCGGTTTTTGTTTCATGCCAATTGCGCTCAAATTGAAAAATAAGAAATGCCTAAGTTACCTTTTTTTGACCTCTACTTACTAAAAAGTTTCCTAACTTTAACGACAAATTAAAGCAAAACACAGGTATCGCGCTAATTAACAATGTTATATACACATGAATATGATCACACTGGATATAAAGAATGTTTTTGATTTCGTCCCTGAACAGGAAATAATGAAAATGCAGCCGGAAGTTGATGCGTGTATGGAAAAGCTCATTTCCGGCACAGGAGAAGGCAATGATTTCCTTGGATGGGTCAACCTGCCTTCAAAAATCACGGAAACGGATTTCAATGCCATTGAAAAAACGGCCCACAGACTGAGAGAAAAATCTGAAATTATTATAGTCATTGGCATCGGTGGCTCCTACCTGGGTGCAAAAGCTGTCAACGATGCACTGTCTGATCATTTTGCACCGTGGCGAAAAAACAGGAAAGATCCTTTGATGATCTTTGCCGGGCATAATATCGATGAAGACTATATGCATGAACTCATCCGCCTGCTGGACGATCACACCTACTCTATTGTAGTGATATCAAAATCGGGGACAACCACAGAGCCGGCAATAGCTTTCAGGATTCTCCGTGAACACCTGGTCAGCAAGATCGGTGCCGAATCGGCCAGGGAAAGCATCGTAGCCATTACCGATGGAAAAAAGGGTGCACTACGTACGCTTGCAGACCAGGAGCATTACGAATCCTATGTGATTCCGGACGATGTTGGTGGAAGGTTTTCCGTAATCACTCCTGTTGGCCTGGTACCTCTCGCCATTTCAGGATTTGATATCCGGCAACTGGTGAACGGCGCCCTGGAAATGGAGAAGTCTGCACTGGCAAATACATCCATGGATAAAAATCCGGCCGCACGCTACGCTGCCACCAGGAACGCGTTGTATAGAAAAGGTAAAAAGATCGAGATCCTGGTCAATTATCTCAGCAAGCTGCACTACGTGGCAGAATGGTGGAAACAACTTTACGGGGAAAGTGAAGGCAAGGATGGAAAAGGAATCTTTCCTGCTGCAGTGGATAACTCATCTGACCTGCACTCAATGGGTCAGTATATCCAGGAAGGGGAACGGACACTTTTCGAGACAGTACTTTCTGTGAATGAAACCAATCACACACTGAAGGTCCCGGAAGACAAGGAGAACCTCGACGGGCTTAATTACCTGGCAGGAAAAAAGATAGATGACGTGAATAAGATGGCTGAATTGGGAACCACACTGGCACATATGGACGGTGACGTTCCCAACCTCAGGATCTCGATACCGGAA
The DNA here is from genome assembly GCA_964406495.1 of uncultured Bacteroidaceae bacterium. GTDB lineage: Bacteria > Bacteroidota > Bacteroidia > Bacteroidales > M55B112. The sequence goes on from CAYOSB010000069.1 coordinate 14,930, forward strand.
CTGAACGAAAGATACCTGGGCCAGCTCATGTATTTCTTTGAACTGGCTTGTGGAATCAGTGGGTATATGTTGAAGGTAAACCCCTTCAATCAGCCCGGCGTGGAAGCATACAAAAAGAACATGTTCGCGCTGCTGGAAAAGCCCGGTTTTGAAGAGGAAACCAAAAAGATCAAAGAAAGAATCTGAACGAACAAACCTGGCACTATACTGTTTTAAGACCGGGCAATCAACCCGGTCTTTTTTATGATAAAATACCTGGTAAATCTAAATCCTACCATTAAGGGAATCGGACTCGCCTTCCTGGCAACGCTCGGAATGGCCAATGTTTATGTATTCTCAAAAGCTGCGTTGCTGGAAGTGAATTTTTTCCAGTTCCAGTTTTTCTGGTTTGGATTTGCATTGCTATGGAATGGAATATATATCTGGTCTACCGGTCTGATCCGCCTGATCCCCAAATTGGAAAAAAGATCCGTCTACAACCTGGTCATCCTCGGCTTCCTCGAACTCTCCGCCGCAACAACCATGTTTTTGGCGATCCAACTGGCCGAAAATCCTGCAATCGTATCTTTCCTTTCCAATGCGACCCCGATTTTTGTTACGATGTTCGGGATCCGTTTCCTTGGCGAGCGATTCAATACCATTGAAGCTATCGGGATACTGCTGACCATCGGGGGTGTGGTGATGATCACCTATACCCGCGACATGACACTTGAACAGTTTTTCAACGAAGGCAGCGGATGGATCCTTCTCTCATCATTGTTGCTTTCCACCAGTATCATATTTGCCAAAAAAAATATCAAAAAACTCCATCCCAGCATCCTCGCAATCAACAGGGTGGTTCCAATCCTTTCATCCCGGCAGCCTGTTCCGCGACTGGAAAATCACCATGTCCACACA
>CAYOSB010000070.1:0-223 GCA_964406495.1 uncultured Bacteroidaceae bacterium
AGGTTCCTACTGTAGGCTGCATTATAGCGGCTGTCGGGGGGTTACTGATCGGGAGCATTGCTGCGTACCTGATCACACAAACTTCCATCAGGAAGAAAGGGAACAGGATCATCACTGAAGCAGAGCAGGAGGCCGAAATGATCAAGCAGCGGAAGATGCTCCAGGCAAAGGAGAAATTTCTTCAACTGAAAGCCGATCACGAAAAAATGATCAATGAAAAAGA
>CAYOSB010000070.1:233-15231 GCA_964406495.1 uncultured Bacteroidaceae bacterium
AGCAGAAGGAGTATTCACTTTCGCAGCGATCAGAAGACCTGCAGGACAAACAAAAAGAACTTGATGCAATCCGGGAGAACCTATCGGTTCAGCTGGACCTTGTCGAGCGACGCAAAGAAGAACTTGAAAAAACGCACAGGCAGCAGGTGGAACAGCTGGAGACCATCTCAGGATTCTCTGCAGAAGAAGCTAAAATGCAACTTGTGGAGTCTCTAAAGGAGGAAGCGCGTACCGATGCCATGTCATTCGTGAATGAGATCATGGACGAAGCCAAAATGACTGCCAACCAGGAAGCCAAAAAAATCGTTATTGAATCCATTCAGCGCGTAGCAGCTGAAAATGCAATCGAAAATTCTGTAACCGTATTTCACATTGATTCCGATGAGATGAAGGGTCGGATCATTGGCAGGGAAGGACGTAACATCAGGGCACTGGAAGCGGCAACAGGCGTGGAGGTAATCGTTGATGATACACCCGAAGCAATTATCCTTTCGGCATTTGACCCGGTAAGACGCGAAATTGCACGTCTCGCTCTGCATCAGCTGGTGACCGACGGAAGAATTCACCCTGCACGGATCGAAGAAGTGGTTGAGAAAACCAAAAAACAAATCGAGGAAGAGCTTGTGGAAACAGGTAAACGCACAGCGATTGACCTTGGAATACATGGACTGCACCCGGAATTGATACGGATGGTGGGAAAAATGAAATACCGCTCTTCTTACGGACAAAACCTGCTGCAACACTCAAGAGAAGTAGCCAATCTCTGTGCCATCATGGCATCAGAACTTGGACTGAATGCAAAAATTGCCAGGCGGGCAGGTCTGCTGCACGATATTGGAAAGGTACCCGATGATGAACCAGAACTTCCGCACGCAGTATTCGGCATGAAACTGGCTGAAAAATATAAAGAGAAACCGGAAGTCTGCAATGCCATCGGTTCGCACCATGATGAAACGGAAATGACCACCCTTATCGCCCCCATCGTTCAGGTTTGCGACGCCATCTCTGGTGCACGTCCCGGGGCCAGGAGGGAAGTGGTGGAATCTTACATCAAGCGGCTGAAGGAATTAGAGGCAATGGCCCTCTCATATCCTGGAGTGATGAAGACCTATGCTATCCAGGCAGGACGTGAATTGCGCGTAATCGTTGGTAGTGAGAAGGTGAGTGACAAAGACGCAGAAAAATTGTCATACGATATTGCCAGGAAGATCCAGGATGAAATGACCTATCCCGGCCAGGTAAAGATCACAGTAATCAGGGAGACCCGTGCAGTCAATTATGCAAAATAATTGATTATGAAAAAGGTGCTCATCACAGGAACTGCGGGTTTTATCGGATCACACCTTGCAGGCAAGCTGCTCACCGAAGGCTACGCGGTGGTGGGCCTGGATATGATCAATGATTACTACGATGTCAATCTAAAGTACGACAGGCTTAGCAAAGCCGGTATTGAACGGGAATCTGTAAGCTATGGCGAACTTGTTCAGAGCAAATTGTTCTCATCCTACAGGTTCATACAACTAAAGCTTGAAGAAAAGAAACCGGTCATGGAACTTTTTCAGCAGGAGAAGTTCGATGTGGTGATCAACCTGGCCGCCCAGGCTGGCGTACGTTACAGCCTCACCAATCCGGAAGCATACATCGACAGCAACATTACAGGCTTTCTTAATATTCTGGAGGCCTGTCGCTATCATCCTGTTCAAAACCTGGTTTATGCCAGCAGCAGCAGTGTATACGGACTGAATGCGAATATGCCATTCTCTGTGCGTTCCAACGTGGACCACCCCGTTAGTTTGTACGCGGCCAGCAAGAAAAGTAATGAGCTGATGGCGCATACTTATAGTCACCTGTTCGGGATTCCTACTATCGGATTGCGCTTTTTTACTGTATATGGACCCTGGGGTCGTCCTGATATGGCACTGTTCCTGTTTACTGACGCGATTCTGAGGGGACGGCCTATCCAGGTGTTCAACCATGGGAAAATGGAACGCGATTTCACCTATATTGTCGATATTGTGAACGGGATTGCTAAAATGGTGGATCATCCCCCGAAGGGGAACCTGAACTGGGATCCCGGGCATCCTGATCCTTCCGGTTCGACGGCCCCATACCGGCTCTACAATATTGGCAACAACAGCCCGGTAAAACTGATGACGTTCATTGAAGCCATTGAAAAAGCACTTGGAAAAGTGGCAATCAAGGAGATGAAACCAATTCAACCCGGCGACGTAGTTAAAACCTGGGCGGATGTGGATGCGCTGGTGGAAGATTATGACTACCGGCCGGACACACCTATCCAGGATGGAGTGGATGCTTTCATCGGTTGGTTCAGGGAATATTATGGGATTTGATTTTGACCACTTTGCTTAATGATCCTGATTAATTCCTCAAGAAATTCCGCTTTTTCCTTCATGCGCGATGCGGAATAAGCAAAATGCAACCCCTGCGAGAGTCGCCCGATGGTTTCAATATTTGTGGCAGGCCGCATGTATTCTGGACGTAGATCGATCTTTTGCTCAGATAGATAATACGCCACCTCCTCTCTTCCAAGGATCGTACCCCGGGTGTAGGGATTGATATAGAACAGTATGCCATCAGGATCATCAGGGTAGGAGATGTCGCGGTAGCAGAGCAGAAAATTATGTGGAAGATCAACTCCATAGACCGGAAGATCCAGCCGGGCAGCAATCTCGGCATAGATCACCGAAAGCGTAATCGGTAATCCCTTGTGCGTGTCCAGGACATGGTTGACGAAGAACAGCTGAGGAGAGCTGACTCCCCTGATGGATCTGTTGAATTTATGGACAGAGAAAAGAAAATGATTGATCACCCGTACTTTTTCCATCGCAGTGAGATGGTTATTCAACTCGAGCCAAATTTCGTTACGCAGGGTTTCGATCTTCCGGTCGACCTCCTCAAATTCAAGATCCGGGTATTGCGACCTTGCGATCAGGTAGGCACCGAAGATCAGCTGTTCGCCCCGGCAATCTGCCCAATCTTTCAGGTCTTTTTTGACACCTTCCTGCTGTATTTTTAAAATCACATTCTCGATGGTTGCCTGGATACGTCGGTCCGGAGCAGATTCCCATGTGTGTTCAAGAACCTGAACCGCAGGCCGCCCCAATTCAACAAGTCGTTCTATCACCGGAAGATGAACTGAATGGTCAGGATCGTCCAGCAACTTCACAAGCGCTTGTATTTCATGCCTGCTATTCTTCATGCATGGTCATGCTTTCCAGTACATCCAACAACAGTTGCTGTACATAGTCCTGGTAATCGGTAATGAATTTACCTGTGCTCCTGTTGGCCAGAGCAATGCACAGGGTAATGGCCTGGTGCCCCAGCCTGGTTGCAAGTCCGTATAAAGCAGACCCTTCCATTTCAAAGTTATTGATGCGGTAGGAATTGTACCTGAACCTGCTGATCTTATCAATGTATTCCGGATCATGAATATCCATGCGCAACGACCTGCCTTGAGGCGCATAAAAACCTGGGGCTGACAAGGTGATTCCATGAATGTAATGCTTCCTTGACACTTTTTTCAGGAGCTTTTTTGAGGCAGGAATGAAATAAGGCTTGCTGTTTTCAGGGTTCCAATCCATGTGCTCTGCAAAAGCATTGCCAAGGTTGCTATCCACTATTTCATCCAGCCCGGCATAAAAATGCATCAGGTTGTCAAGCCCTCCGGCAATTTCTGAGACAATGATATCTCCCGGGTCTATTTCGGCATGTAATGCGCCACTGGTACCAAGCCTGATGAGGTCCAGTCCGCGATGTGCATCCCTGATCCTCCGCTGTTCAAGATCAATGTTAGCAAGCGTATCCAGCTCATTCACAACGATATCAATATTGTCCGTCCCGATGCCGGTAGATACCACTGAAATACGTTTCCCCCCGTAATGTCCCGTGTGCGTTACAAACTCGCGGTTCTCCACGCGAAGTTCCACGCTGTCAAAAAGCGAGGACATCAGCTGTACCCGCTTGGGATCCCCCACCAGGAAAATGGTATCTGCGATATCTCCGGGCTTCAGGTGCAGGTGATACACCTGTCCTTTCTCAGTTAGCACCAGTTCTGAATTCTCAATCTTCCGCTTTTCCATTATTTACATGGTTTGGTAACAAAATTAATGTAATTTTGTGGGTGCTGTGAAGAGGTTATAAACAATTCAAAAAAGAATAACAACAGCAAGCAATTGAATATAAAAAAACAAATTATGAAAAAACGAACGCAAGTATCAATCATAGCTGTAGCGGTAATTGGTGTGCTTTTGCTGATCTTCGGAAGTCAGATGTTTTACGTGCTGAAACCCGGTGAGCGTGGAGTTATCTTTAAGAAATTTTCCGGTGGTCTCGACAAGGATAATATTTATTCTCCGGGCTTTCATGTGATCGCTCCCTGGAACGATATGATCAAGTATGACGTGCGTGAGCAGAAGAGCGAGGAGACCATGGATGTGCTGGACAAAGGCGGACTCTCCATCAACGTGGATATTACCGTGATCTTTAACCCAGTGCACAACGCCATCGGTCACCTGCATGAGAATATCGGTATGGACTATGTTTCGGTAATGGTCATTCCAAATGTACGCTCTTCCGTACGCGCAGTCACCGGTCGCTTTTCCGCAGAGGAGATCTATTCGACCAAACGGGCAGAAGTGGAAACTGCTATCATTGAGACCACGCGTAATGCGCTCGCTGCAAAGAATATAGATATGAAGGACCTGCTAATCAGGTCGATTATCCTGCCGGAGAAGATTAAATCTGCTATTGAATCCAAACTTCAACAGCAACAGGAAGCACTGGCCTATCAGTTCAGGCTTGACCGTGAAAGGAGTGAAGCAGAACGGAGAAGAATTGAGGCGCAGGGGATTGCGGATGCTAACCGGATCGTAAGTGCATCACTTACTGACAGAATCCTGCAGCAAAAAGGGATTGATGCTACACTTGAACTGGCCAATTCTCAGAATGCCAAAGTTGTAGTGGTTGGAAGCGGAGAAGACGGACTCCCGCTCATTTTGGGTGGTAACTAAAACCATTTCATCATGTTGCAGCGCAGACAATCATTATACCTGTTCCTTGTATTCATCCTGTCCATTGTTTTATATACCGGACCCCTGGCATCGGTATCGTCAGATGATGCTGTCTATTTCCTGAAGCATTCTGGTGTGTTTGATCTGTCTGGTGACCGCCAGGACGTGGCCACATGGCCGATTACGATGATGATATCCATCTCTACATTGCTCTCTTTTCTTACGATCTTCTCCTACCTGAAAAGGCCCAGGCAGATGCGAATGACACTATTCCTGATGTTTTTTAATCTTGGACTCGTGGCAGTTGTGGCATATTACGTTGCCTATGTCATGCATAATTACAACGGGGAGCAATTCCTTTTTGAATGGCGGATCGTGATCCCGCCGGTTATGCTGGTGCTCCTGATCTTTGCCTTCAGGGGAATTCGAAAGGATGAACTGATGGTGCGGGCAGCCGACAGGATCCGGTAGGTCTGAAACGTTATGATAGGATGTAAAAGAAAAAATGCGTCTGGAGAAATTTCCAAACGCATTTTTTTATATCATATCAAGGTTTTCACGCGAGGTGATCTTTTCGCAGTAGTGACATTTCAACTTGATCGGGTTCTTTGATACCACATTGAACTTCGTGGTGACTACTTCATTATTGGTGATGCATTTGGGATTGACACATTTAATGATACCTGTTACCTTCTCCGGGATCTCGACTTTTACTTTTTCTACCACTTCATAATCCCTGATGATGTTCAGTTTTGCTGTAGGTGCAATGAGCGCGATCTTGTTGATGTCCTCGGTACTGAAATAAACTTCCGAGACTTTGATGATCGCCTTTTTGCCCAGCTTTTTACTTTCCAGGCTGTTGCCGAAAGTGATCAGTGTCTTGATCTGATCCAGGCCCAGGATGGTGATCACATTGAACAGACTTTCTGAAGGGATGTGATCAATCACTGTTCCATCTTTGATCGCCGTAACGATGAGTTGCTTGTCTTTCATGTTGGAAGTTATTTTAGTCCTAATATGTATGAGATGATGGCCTGCCGGGTATATACCCCATTCAGGGCCTGCTGAAAATAGTATGCCTGCGGTGCATCATCCACATCCAGTGCGATTTCATTGACCCGCGGGAGAGGGTGGAGGACTTTCATATTCTCTTTGGCTTCTGCAAGCATAGAACGCTGAAGGATATATACATTCTTCACCCTTTCATATTCAATCGGATCCGTGAAGCGCTCCTGCTGGACACGCGTCATATAGACAATATCGGCTTCGCTCATGTATTTACCGAGATCCTTACTTTCCACGTACTTCAGACCCTTATTGTCCAGGTAAAGTTTGTATTCTTCAGGCATCTTTAATTCATCCGGTGCAATGAAATAAAACGTGGTGTTGAATTCTGACATTGCCATCAGCAAAGAGTGAACCGTCCGTCCGTATTTCAGGTCGCCCACAAGAAAGATGCTCAGATTGTCAAGGGTACCCTGGGTTTTCCAGATCGAAAACATATCCAGCAAAGTTTGGGTCGGATGCTGATTTGCCCCGTCACCCGCATTGACGATCGGCACTGATGCAAACTCACTGGCCAATCGCGCTGTTCCTTCAAGCGGATGCCGCATCACGATCAGATCGCTGTAGTTACTTACAATTCTTATGGAATCCCGGAGGGTTTCTCCCTTCGAAGTGCTGGTGGAGGATGAATCAGAAAAACCGACGATCTTCCCACCAAGACGGCTTACCGCAGTTTCGAAACTCAACCGTGTACGGGTCGATGGCTCGAAGAACAGCGTGGCGATTACATAGTCCTTTAAAATATCCTGTGTTGGGTTCTGCTCGAATTCAGCAGCCAGTTCAAGGACCTTCATGTATTCCTCCTTGGAGAAATCATTAATGGATACTAAGCTTTTAAATTTCATTCAATGGGTGTTTTTACAAATATAGCATGGAGTTACTTTCGAATCCCAGTTGTTGATAACATATTCATAATTCATTCTTTACCTGCTTGTAGCGGCATGTGTCAAGAAGCTGTAACCTGCGTACCAGCTCCGTTTCCTGTTCAATATCCACCTTAACGGTCATGCTGCAGGAGAGCTCGAAGACCTGGTGTTCTGTATCCAACTGCATTTCTTTCACAATGCCCATAACATTATTCATATCCGGATACCCGAATTCCAACCTGTAACTTTGCTTCACTTTTTTGCGAATCACACGGTTGTTTTGAAGGGCATCCTCTGTTGCACTGCGATAGGCATTGATCAGTCCGCCCACCCCGAGCAGTGTTCCTCCGAAATAACGGATCACAATGACAAGTGTATTGGTAAGATTTCGTTTTTCGATCTGGTTCAGGATAGGTTTTCCAGCACTGTTGGAGGGCTCTCCATCGTCATTCGCCCTGGACCGGGGAAGCTCCACCCCCAGTTTCCAGGCATAACAATGGTGCCGGGCATCATGGTACTGTTTCCTGAGTTGCTGAAGGATCTCTTTCACCTCGTCTTCACTGTTCACAGGAAATGCAAACGCAAGAAACTTGCTGCCCCTGTCTTTGAACAGGCCCTCTGAAGTCGTTGCTATGGTCCTGTATGCACTGACCATGTTCAGGAAATTGAAAATAAAACAATGGCAATGACTGAAACAGCAATGCCGACCCAGTTGACCGTACGAAGTCTTTCCTTGAAAATCAACAGGCCAGCAAGCACACTCAGGCTCACTATACCAATATTGTTCGCACCATAAATGATCGAACTGTCAATACGCAACCCATATTCATTCACGTGGTTCAATGCCGAAACCATAAAGTAGATCGAACCAAAATTGACGACGCCCAGCAGGAATCCCCATCGCCATACAGCCGGGCGCCTGAATTCAGTGATGCCCTCCTTTCTGAAAGGAAGTATCACCATCCCTGTGAGAAAAGCCATAGAGAACAGCACAGCACTAAAAAGGGCCGTATCATTGTCATTGACATGATTGTGCTGTGCGAATTTTACAAGTGAGTCCACCAATCCCATGCCAACGAACAACACCAGTGGCAGGAATGTGCGCTTCTTTGCCTGCAATGATTTGCCGGGCTCGTAAATGGTTAACAACACACCTGTAAGGGTAGCAACAATAGCTGCTCCTTTCAACATAGTCAGCTGGTCGGAGGGATCGACCATGATTGAAAAAGCAATGGGGAAAACAACTGACATCTTACTGGCTACCGTGGTGACAGAAATCCCGGCTTCGTTGGAGGATCGCGCCACCAGGAAAAACATCACGATGAAGAGAAATCCAATCAGGACGGAAACCGGAATCCACCCGGCAGTCAGAATATCGCTGACCTGCATTTGGTCTGCGTTGATTATAAATCCCATGAGGGATGCAACCAGGTAGTTAAGGATGATCACAGGGAAAGAGGGGAGGTTTTTCTGGTCCAGGAATTTAAATACAAGAAAAATTCCGGTGGAAGAGAAAATACAGAGGATCAGGTATGTCATATGCGCTTATAAAAAAACAGGTCCTCGTGGGTGACCTGTTTTCTGTTCTACATCTTCAGTTTCTTTTCAATCTCATCGATCTGAATTCGAAAACGTTTATCCGTTTCAAGCAGGTTATTGACCGTTTTGCATGCATGCAGGACTGTCGCATGGTCCTTTCCTCCAATCTGTGAGCCAATCGTGGCAAGAGAGGACTTGGTAAGTCCCTTCGAGAAAAACATTGCCACCTGCCTGGCCTGGACAATTTCTCTTTTCCGGGTGCGGCTCTGCAGCTGTTCCAGACCAATATTATAGTAGCTGCATACGACTTTTTGAATATAATCGATCGAAACCTCTTTCTTGGTATTCTTAATGAGCTTATCGATCATCTCCCGGGTCAGATCCAGGGTGATCTCCTTCTTGTTCAATGTGGATTGTGCCAGTAATGAGATCAGCGCTCCTTCCAGCTCCCGGATATTGTCTGTGATATGCGTGGCAATATACTCCAGCACCTCTTCCGGCATCTCAATCCCGTCATTGTAGGTTTTCTTGGTAAGGATCGCCATCCGGGTTTCATAATCAGGTACCTGCAAATCAGCGGAAAGTCCCCATTTGAAGCGACTGATGAGCCGCTGTTCCAGCCCCTGCAATTCTACAGGTGGCTTGTCCGAAGTGAGGATCAGTTGTTTGCCTGACTGGTGCAGGTGGTTGAAAATATGAAAAAAAGTATCCTGTGTCTTCTCTTTACCCGCAAACTCATGTACATCATCAATGATGAGCACATCAATCATCTGGTAAAAATGGAGAAAGTCATTCTTGTTGTTGTTTCGAATGGCATCAACGAACTGGGTTTGAAATTTGTTGGCATTGACATACAATACGGTTTTTTCCGGGTACAATCCCTTCACTTCAATCCCGATTGCCTGCGCGAGATGTGTCTTCCCCAGTCCGCTGTCACCATAGATCAGCAAAGGATTAAATGCAGTTCCACCCGGGTTGTTCGCTACGGCATAGCCAGCCGACCGGGCCAGGCGATTGCATTCACCTTCAACAAAATTGTCAAATGAATTACCGGGGTTCAACCTTGGATCGATATCCAGCTTCTTGATCCCCGGGATGACAAAAGGGTTCTTAATGGCATTGTCCGATCCGTCGAGGGGTACTTTTACTGGCTGGTTCCGGATGTCCTTGCTGCTTTTGGCAGGGAATTTTACTGTGTATGGTTTGTTGTTGTTATAAGAATTGTTCTGCATTACCACATTGTACTCCAGCTTGGCATCTTCACCGAGTTCTTTTACCAGTACCTTGCGGAGTATATCTATATATTGCTCCTCAAGGTACTCGTAAAAAAAAGGGCTGGGTACCTGGATGGTGAGAACATCTTTTTCAAGTTTAAGGGGCACGATAGGCTCAAACCATGTTCTAAAACTGATGGAAGGAACATTATCCTTGATCACATTAAGACAGTTGTTCCAGACACGTTGGTGCATCAAACGTAATTTTACAATTCGAAAAAAGGGTTAGATGTAGCAAGAACAAATATTGTGAAAAATTAGTAATAAAAAAAGTGCATTGAGACTTGAATTTTTGGATAATACTATATTACATTTAAGCTCAATGGCTTAGAACTTAAAAAAAAATCAAAAAAATATAAGGTGCTGATTGTTAGTATTCTACGAATATTCAACCTTAAGAAATTGTTAACTAATTCTTTAGCCGAACTAATTCAATTTGTAGTTTAGATCAACCTGCGATCCCGCCATAACTTTCGTCACAAAATTTGTGTAAATCATCAAAAGATATTGGTTCGATATTCCTGTTTTCTCAATATCACAACTAAAAATGGTGGAATTTAATTTCCAATCAATGAAAAACTGACATACTTTTTTGGATTTTCATTTATGTCAGAAACGAGGGAATCAAGATCAGCAATCAGCTGACCAATCTGTTGGTAAAGGCTGTCTTCATAGATCAGTTTTCCAAGACTGCCGGTCCCCTCCTTCATTTCACCTGTCAGGGTATTCAAATTCCCGGTTACCTGGCTAAGGTTGTCGATAAGTGAATCAAATTGTGTATTGCTGACCTGGTCGGTGATTTGCTCTATATTCCCGATTGACCTGGCAATAGAAGCGTTTTGAGCATTGATGGTATCGCTGATCTGCCGCAGACTGGCAAGGGTCTCTGCCAGGTCTCCCCCCGGAGAAAATTGTTTGCGCATGGCTCCTGACATTTCTTCGAGGTGAGCGATCGTTTGCTCTACATTTGGGTCCTTCAGAATTCGGTTGAGCGTTGCTGCGGTGGAATCCAGCGTATGAACAGCTGCATCAATGCTGCTGATCAGAGGATCCACCTGTGCCATGATGGAGGTGAGCATGTCCTCTGCCATCCTGCCTCTGATCTGCTCCCCGTCTGCCAGGTATACTCCCGTTTTCGCCGGCTCAATTTTAATGGCTTTTGAGCCCAGTAGATCTGCACTGAATATCTCGGCGAGGCTGCCTGCCCTGATGCGGTATGCTTTTTCAATCTCCATCACAATGGTAAAGGGGACCTCGGCTTCTGTTTCAAAAATCACATCTTTCACGGTACCGATCTTGAACCCCTTTAACATCACATTCGCTGATGGTTCGAGCCCATCCACTTGTTCAAAGTGGGCATGCAGGGCATATGTGCTTTCCAGGATATTTCTTCCCTTTAAATAATTAATTCCCCATATGATCACAGCTATGGTGACCAGCCCGGTAATTCCGATCTTTATCTCAGAAGTATATTTCAAGTTACAATCTCGTTTTACAATTTAAACAATTATCCAGGTGGCAAGTTATGTTAACGCTGGAATCCCTCCTTTATTGGTTGATCTGCAGGATTGCCTCATTGAGGGGGACAATTTCATTATTTCTTACAGCAATTACAAATGCCCCGGGAAAATCTTCCTTGACCGAAGTACATTTTTCCAGGGCGTCGTGGTAGGTCATGACCCTGCCTACAGCATATTTGTACCATTTTCCGTGCTCGATGACCGTGACATCATTATACCCCTTAAATGCGGAAGGTTCCGTGGTGACAAGGTTTTTCGATGAGGCGATCTGCACCAGGAAGAAGAGCTCATCCGGATTGCTTTTCATCTGCGCAGATGCAAGAGGAGCTGATACCGGTGCAGAAGTCGGCTCAGGTACAGATTCAGGCGTTTGTTCCGCGATAAATTTACTGTTCTCCTCGATCCTGGCCTTGTATTGTTTGAAAGCCCGGTAGATTCCTGAAGCGACAAGGTCCTGTCCGTACTCTGTCATCAGGAACTTCTCCTCTTCCGGATTCGAGATGAACCCGGTTTCAATGAGCACCCCGGGCATCGCTGTCTGGGCCAGCACCAACAATCCCTGTTGAATAACTCCACGGTCCTTGCGCCTGGCCCGTTCACGAAATTGGTCCTGCACATAAGAAGCAAATTCGATACTCTGTTTCAGGTAAATGTTCTGCATCACAGAGAAAATGATATAAGATTCCAGCGAAGTGGGGTCAAATCCCTTGTAAGTGGTTTCGTAGTCTTCTTCGAGCAAAATTACTGAGTTTTCCCTGACAGCGACATCGAAATGTTCCCCTGTACGGTGCAATCCGAGCACATGCGAAGAGGTGCCAAATGGTGCTGTTCTTGTATTTGCATTTACATGGATCGAGATGAACAGGTCAGCTTCAGCCTCGTTGGCAATGCGGGCACGCTCGTACAATTCAACAAAAACATCTTCCTTGCGTGTATAGATCACCTGCACATTCTCAACATTTTCTTCGATAAGTTGACCCACTTTTAATGCAATCGCAAGTGCCAGGTCTTTCTCCATAGCTCGTTTGCCGACGGCGCCGGAGTCTTTTCCCCCGTGTCCGGCATCAATGACAACGGTTTCAACCGTGTGCTTCACATCGCTCCCTGGAGGATCCGATGCCAGCACATTCCATGAAAAATATGAAATAAGAGAAATAAGAAATATTCCAACTGCACGTTTAACATATAGTGGCAAAGAATTTGAAGCTGTCATTTTCAGAAGAATTTCATTAGATTTGCACACTTTCCATCATGTACAAAATTAATAGATAATTCACTTTGCAAAATACGCGTCACAAGATAGTTATCAATATTATTCTAACTCTTTTTGCCGGCACTATATTGCATGCACAGGAACCTGATACATCTGTGGCCTTACCCGGGCAGGATACATTGCCTCAAACATCAGTAAATGATACAGTTACTGACTTTTTTTTATCTCCAGGAAGCAGCGATCCGCAGGCAGGAGCAGGGGAAGGGGTTTCCGACACAATTGGAGTAATAAGGGACACATTGTTAACAACGCCCGCTGCGTTGGTGCCCGACTCCATTTCGACCCTTCAGGATTCGCTTTCGGTCACAGGTGATGCTTTCGCGGCAGATACCCTTCCTGTACCGCCTGACTCACTGGTCATGACAATGGATTCCCTGGCTGCAGATACTACCGCGCGTTCCGGACTGGGCAATGCAATTACCGCCGAGGTGGACTACGATGCTGTGGATTCCCTGATCTTTTCCATGGATGGCGGAACGGTTGAAATGTACAACCAGGCAGTAGTGACCTATGGCGATATCAAGCTGGAAGCCGGATATATTAAATACGAGATGCATAAATCGGAGGTACTCGCCTTCGGCATTCCTGATTCTGCCGGGGAGATCACCCAGCACCCTGTCTTTACAGAGGGAGAAGATAGCTACAATGCCAAGAAGATACGCTACAATTTTAAAACACAGCGCGGTTTCATTGAAGAGGTGATCACAGAGCAGGAGGGAGGATACCTGCATTCTGCCGAAACAAAAAAACAGAAAAGCGGACACATTCATATGAAGGATGGAAAATACACCACCTGTGATGCAGAACACCCTCATTTTTATGTCGCCATCACAAAGGGAATTTCCATGCCCGGTGACAAGATCGTTGCAGGACCGGCTTACCTCGTGGTAGAAGATGTGCCACTGCCTATTGGACTTCCTTTTGGATTTTTCCCTAATTCCCGAACCAAAACCTCGGGTATTCTGATCCCGCAATACGGGGAAGAACAACGCAGGGGATTTTATCTCCGTGATGGTGGTTATTATTTTGCTTTGAATGATTATTTTGACCTGAGGGTAACCGGTGATATTTATTCAAACGGCACATGGGGGGTCAGGGCCGGAAGCAATTACAGGGTGCGATACAAGTTCAACGGGAGCGTAAATGTACAGTTTTTTAACAATGTGACAGGATACAGGAATGTAGAAGGATTATATGATGTGTCGCGGGACTATTCCATCAACTGGAGCCATGCGCAGGCCAGGGAAGCCAATCCCAATACCAATTTCCGGGCCAGCGTTAGTCTGTCCAGCTCTTCCTACGACAGGAACCATACCAGGAGCGTTAACAGCGTGATGACCAACACCAAACAATCCAGTATCTCCTATTCCAAGCCTTGGCAGGGCAGCCCGTTCAATCTCAGTGCTTCATTGAACCATTCTCAGAACAGCAATTCAGGTGCGGTGAACATGACCCTGCCAAAAATCTCTTTCAATATGAGTAACATCAATCCGTTTGAAAGAAGGAGGGGGGTTGGACCTAAAAAATGGTATGAGGACATCCAGTTGAGGTACACCAGTTTGCTTGAAAACAGGATCAGGACCACAGATTCCACTATCTTCACCAACCAGGTATGGAGCGATATGGACAACGGGTTCAGACATGAGATCCCGCTCTCCCTGAACCTGAAACCCTTTAAAAAGGTGGCCGCACTGCAGAGCCTTACCATTACTCCCAATGTTAGCTATACCGGGAGAATCTATACAGGGTACACCGAAAAGACCATCACGGGTTATAATGAAGTGGAAGAAGATGGCCAGATCTTCTATGATCCCATCGTAAGGGATACTATATACAAGAACAAGTTGAATTATGCCCATGCTTACCTGCCACGTATCAGTGCCGGCCTGTCACCGAAATTGTACGGTATGTTCAATTTTACCGGCGGGGGGCGCCTGGAAGCAATCAGACATGTGATGACCCCTTCAGCCAATTTTTCCTATGTCCCGGATATGACCTCCATTCAGCCGGACTACTACCGTGAACTTTACGATACAGTGAATAATGTATTGCTGGAGGAATATTCCATATATGAAGACCAGATTTACGGAACACCCACTTTCAATGGTGCATCTGGATCAGTAAGCCTGTCACTGCGCAACAACCTGGAAGCCAAGATCAGGTCAAGGAATGATACCGTGGATGAAGTGAACAAGGTGAAACTGCTTGACAACTTCAATTTTTCTTCAAACTACAACATCTTTAACAGGGATACTTTGTCGCCCAACTGGTCGCCGATCAGTATGAACGGAAATACACGTCTTTTTAACAATAAATTATCGGTCTCCTTCAGAGGGGTGATGGATCCGTTTGGTTATGACGACCGGCGCAACCGAACCCGCGAAACCTTTTATTCACAATCCGGGAACCTGGTGCGACTCACCAGCGCCAG
>CAYOSB010000070.1:15241-15651 GCA_964406495.1 uncultured Bacteroidaceae bacterium
CCCTTGCTCAATACGGCATTTGACAAGCAAGACCCGGATGATCCTTCCAATGTATACGATCCCACCATGACAGGCTACGGTGACTATGTAGATTTTGATGTCCCCTGGTCACTCAGGGTGGATTATTCATTCAGCTACAGAAAGCCAAAAGATGTATCCAGCATTGTTCAAACGATCAGGGCTTCAGGTGATCTGAAACTGACCCCCAAATGGAAGATCGGGTTCAATACAGGGTATGACATCTTCAACAAACAATTCACCACTACGAACCTCAGTCTGCACCGCGACCTCCATTGCTGGGAGATGCGCATCTCTGTTGTGCCCTTTGGTACTTTCAAATCATACAATTTCACGATCCGGGCCAAATCATCAATCCTTTCCGACCTGAAGTACAACAAACAAAAGAGCTG
>CAYOSB010000071.1:0-15594 GCA_964406495.1 uncultured Bacteroidaceae bacterium
CTCCTGAAAAAATCAATGGATGGCCGTTACAGTGTATTCACCCGGTCGGAAGGCAGGGAAGTTGAAGTCAGAAAGCTGTATGTGAAATTCGATGGAGGAACCTTTTTGGCACCCTCTGTTGCCTACGTGCAGCTTACAGGAACCGACCGGCGCACAGGTGCTGAAATACAAGAAATCATTACCGGCAGCAACAGGCATTGAAAGGAAACTGGGTACAGCAACTCTAACGATCGATAATAATTCAATATACCCTGAAGTATGCATTCACCTTCATTGACAGGGAGCTGCATACAGCAACTGCAACAATCATTGATGATTCAATATACCCTGAAGTATGCATTCAGCGGCATTCACAAAGAAAATTAAGCAGTAACCGGCAATAAATGGAATATTTAACCATCACATGTATCGCCCTTTTTATTACCATCATCGGGGCATTGCCTTTCGGACTGGTGAACCTCTCGGTGCTTGACACTTCGTATCGGAGCGGCACATCACCAGCAATGCGTCTTTCACACGGTGCCGCAATCGTAGAAGTGGCATTCGGACTGTTGGCACTGACCGCTGGAGGCTTGATTGCCCATGTCATAAGTAGCAGCCCGTTTGTATATTACCTGGTGCTGGCGGTCCCTGCGATTGCGGGAATTTATTTTCTGCTGAAAGGTAAGTATCGGCAGCCTGCTGCTGCAGATAATAAACAAGGATTTTTCATGGGAATGCTGCTGAACCTGGTAAGCATCCAGGTGCTGTTGTACTGGCTGTTTGCAGTGGCCTACGTACTGGCCGTACGGGAGTTCGAATACAATGTGTTTACCATTGTTTTTTTTGCTTCCGGAATCTGGATCGGTAAAATGGGAGTGCTTTGGCTGTACGCGATATTCAGCAAAAGGATTTTTTGCAGCATGGGCTTCCTGGCCAGGAACATTAACCGGGTCATTGGTGTTGTTCTTTTGTTCACCGTGGTGATCCAGCTTGTAAAACAGGGATTTTAAATGAGCTGAATGAAACGGGGAATGGCAAATTTACTAACGCGCACGATCATGATCATATCATATTTATCCGGTTTTCGCTGGTAAATACGCATAGCAGGCGCAACCTGCCTCCAGTAAAGCTTTGTCAGGTGGACATGGCTGAAAAAATTTATAAAAATGAAAAAATTAATAATCATATACGCATTATTCTCTATCATGACAAATATCCATGCACAGGAGAACCGCAGTGTTGATGAGGCGAAAGGGTTGAATGCAGGTACAGAAGCTCCGGATTTCCGTGCCATTGATGCTTCAGGTAATGAATTTCACCTTCGCCAGGCACTGAAAAAAGGTCCGGTGGTAATGATCTTTTACCGCGGTCACTGGTGCCCGGTATGCAATAAACATCTCGGGGCAATACAGGACAGTTTGCAGCTGATCATGGACAAAGGCGCTACTGTGGTGGCTGTCTCCCCGCAGAATCCTGAGTATCTCGATAAAATGGCGGAGAAGACAGGCGCCACATTCAGGTTACTATACGATGAAGGGTATGCGATTGCCAATGCGTACGATGTCACTTTTACCCCCAGGAAGATGGAGTTGATGGCATACAACACTGCCCTGAATGCCCAATTGAAAAAATCGCAGTCGGACGATTCCCAGCGACTGCCCATTCCAGCTACCTATATCATAGGCAGGGATGGAGTGATCGCCTGGAGACAGTTTGATCCCGACTATAAAAACAGGTCATCGGTTTTGGAGATTCTGGCAAATCTTCCTGAATAGTGACCGTTCAAATGTCCGGTTGCTGGGAGTGTGTGTGGGGAGTTCAGATAGTATAATCCAGACACTTCCCTTTATGAACAGAAAATGAATTGCGATTGTATATAAAGCTTTGTTAATGTAATCTTTTTTGAACAAATTGTATTATTTATTAAATTGAAAATCAAAATTTTATGAAAGCTACCTGGAACAATAAGGTTATTGCTGAGAGCAATGATATCATTCAGATGGAAGGCAACAGCTACTTCCCAAAAGATGCCGTCAACCAGGAATACCTTCGGTCAAGCCAGCACCATTCTGTCTGTCCGTGGAAAGGCACCGCTTCCTATTACGATGTTGTTGTTGACGGGAAAACCAACAATGATGCAGCCTGGTATTACCCCGAGCCAAAGGATGCAGCGAAAGAGATCAGTGGCAGGGTGGCCTTCTGGAAGGGCGTTGAGGTTACCGAGGTATAAATGTTCCTTTTGTGATCGTAGCGATCAACAATGTATTGACAACCAACAATTATAAAATCTGTTATGAAGAATTATGATGCGATCATCATTGGTTCCGGGCAGGCAGGCACGCCGCTGGCGTTCAAATATGCCTCGCAAAAAATGCATGTTGCCTTTATCGAAAAGGAACATTTTGGAGGAACATGTCTGAATGTGGGATGTACCCCCACGAAAGCCTATGTTGCCAGTGCCAGGCGCATGTTTGACGCCACCCATGGGGATGCCCTGGGGGTTCATATTCCGGAAGGAGCGAAGGCGGACCTGTCCAGGATCCGGGAACGGAAGGATGCCCTGGTGAATAAGTCGGTAGACGGAATGGTCAGCGCCCTCGAAAACAACAAGTACATTGATGTGTTCAGGGGAACCGCAAGTTTTTCCGGTCCAAAGGAGGTAGTTGTCAACGGGCAGTTGCTGACTGCCGAAAAGATCTTTATCAACGTCGGCGCCAGGGCACGGATCCCTTCAGAATTTGAACAAACAGGCGTGCTGACCAATAAGGAGATCCTGCAACTGGATGAAGTTCCGGAACATCTCATTATTGTCGGAGGCAGCTACATCGGGCTTGAGTTCGGACAGATGTTCAGGAGGTTTGGCAGCAAGGTGACCATTGTTGAAAAAACCGACCGGCTGATCGGAAGGGAAGATCCGGCGATCTCGGAAGCCATTAAAGAAATCCTTGAAAAGGAGGAGATTGAATTCAGAATGAATGCCACTTGCCTGAGTGGCGCCAGGAATGAGTCCGGGGGCATTACCGTAAAAGTGGATTGTACACAGGGAGCTCCGGAGATTTCAGGTACCCACCTTCTGCTGGCCGTGGGAAGGATTCCCAATACAGATACGCTGAATGCTGAAGCTGCCGGGATTGAAGTAAATGACCGGGGCTTCATTGCAGTCAATGATCAGCTTGAAACCAATGCTCCAGGCATCTATGCCCTGGGCGATTGTAATGGGAAGGGAGCGTTTACCCATACCTCGTATAATGATTTTGAAATCATTTCTGAAAATTTATTTGAAGGAAAAGACAGGAAGGTATCCGACAGGATCGTGACGTATGGATTGTTTATCGATCCGCCCCTGGGTCGTGCAGGAATGACGCTTGAACAGGCGAAAAAGAGTGGCAGGAACATCAGCACGGGAACCAGGAAAATGCAGGATGTAGCCAGGGCCAGGGAGAAGGGTGAAACCGACGGATTCATGCAGGTAGTGATCGACAGCGATACCGATAGGATTCTCGGTGCTGCAGTGCTTGGTGTGGGAGGAGATGAGGTGATCAGCAGTATCCTGAATGTGATGTACGCCGACCGGCCCTACACCGTGATCCGCGATTCGGTGCAGATTCATCCGACGGTGTCGGAATTAATACCCACCATGCTTGAATCGATACAGCCGTTAACAAACCAGTGAAATGGAAATATCATTCGAACTCTGGTACCTGTTTCCTGTCTCGATTCTTATCGCCACCATTGCTATGTCATCAGGGATCGGTGGAGCTGTATTTTTTTCACCGCTGTTTATGCTGGCACTCCGGCTGGAACCACAAATTGCAATCGGATCGGCACTTATCACCGAACTTTTCGGCTTTTCAAGCGGGTTAATCGCATATTATAAAGCAAGGTTGATCGATTTTAAACTGGCGCTGAACCTGCTTCTTTTTTCCGTTCCCGCTGCCATTATCGGGACCATCTATGGAGATTTTTTTCCTGACATCGTGTTGAAAGCCATCTTTGCTACTGGTCTTATTTTTATTGGCACACAGCTGTTCATCTCCTGGAGAAGGGAAGAGCGTGAAAAGCGTGAAAAAGTGCATGAAAAGGAATTTGAATCCAGTTATGAATCAGAGTTGACGGACAGCAGTGGCAGGGTATTCCGCTATACGATTTGTAACAAGAATATGGGACGTTTTTTTGCAGCAATAGGAGGCGCCTTTGTTGGTATGATATCGGTGGGTCTGGCAGAATTACAGGAATACCAGTTGGTTGCCAGGTGCAAGGTGCCAACACCGGTTGCTGTGGCAACATCTGTTTTTGTGGTTGTGATTACTGTGCTGGTTGCATCTGCCGGACATTTCTATGAGTTTGCTTTAGAGGGTGGAGAGGTCCTGGGCCAGGTCATCAACATTGTGATCTTTACCATCCCAGGGGTGATCATCGGCGGACAGATAGGTCCGGGGTTACAGAAAATGCTTCCAGAAGATGCAATGAAAATCGTGATTTCAATTCTGTTTGTGTTGATAGGAATTTTTATGTTCATTACAATAAAGTAACTGGTTCTCACTGGTTCATTTCGTTTGTAATGGTTAATTCAGGACGCGTATGAAAAGAAAAATAAAACTTTGCAATCTTTCGGACCTGGAGGAAAAGGTACCCGCTCATTATATTACCAATAACCTTGATCTTGTGGTTATAAAATATGGAAGTGAGGTTTCAGTGCTTTACGGCCGCTGCCTGCACCGGGGAGCATTGATGGCCGACGGGCACATCGCAGGTGACAATATCATCTGCGGGGTACATGGCTGGGATTACCGTTATGATTCCGGAGTCAGCGAGTACAACGATCAGGAGGTACTGCATAAGTTCAGCAGCCTGGTTGAAGAAAACATCGTTTTTGTGGACCAGCAGGAGATCAATGACTATCTGGAAAAACATCCACAGCCGTTTCAGCGTGATACCTACCTGGGGGCATATGCCGATACCCACCCGGAAGCCACAGAACCCTATACTTCCTATATCAACGAGCTGGCGAGAAACGGGTTAAAGAACTTCGGGCATCATGGTCCATCGGCTGCGATGGGGGTGGACCGGAACACATTGCCCAAATGGGAGGACATACAGTTCCTGCCTGCACAGCTGGCAACCAGACCATTGCTTGATGCAGATAATGTTGGTACAAAGGTCGTTATTGGTCCGGCTGCCCGGAAACCCCTCGAGCTTGATATGCCGGTGTTCGTTTCCGATATGAGCTTTGGTGCACTGTCACGGGAGGCCAAGATCGCATTGTCGAAAGGAGCTGAAATGGCAGGTACCGGCATTTGCAGCGGGGAAGGAGGCATGCTCCCTGAAGAACAGGAGAGTAACTCCCGGTACTTCTATGAACTGGCTTCCGGTAAATTCGGGTTTTCCTGGGATAAGGTGAAAAAAGCGCAGGCGTTTCATTTCAAAGGAGGACAGGGGGCAAAGACAGGTACGGGAGGTCATTTACCAGGCGATAAGGTCACGGGTGAAATCGCAGCGGTGCGCGGGTTGAAAGCCGGGGAAGCAGCCATTTCTCCGGCAACTTTCGCAGACCTGGTAACCCCGGCGGATTTTAAAAAGATAGCCGATGAGGTAAGGGCGGTGACAGGAGGGATCCCTGTCGGATTCAAAATTGCCGCCAGTCATATTGAAGCGGATATCGATTTCGCCGTTGCGGCCAGTGCCGATTATATCATCCTCGACGGCCGGGGCGGAGGTACGGGAGCGGCGCCAACCATATTGAGGGACAACATCAATGTGCCCACCATTCCTGCCCTGGCCCGGGCCAGGAGACATCTCAACAAAATCGGGGCCGGTCATGTAACACTGATTGTCACCGGCGGACTGAGGATTGCGGATGATTTTGCCAAGGCACTCATGATGGGAGCAGACGCAGTTGCGGTCGCTAATTCAGCGCTGCAGGCCATCGGCTGCCTGGGGATGCGGGCCTGTCATACCAATAACTGTCCCGTAGGTGTGGCCACACAGAAGGAAAGTCTGCGGAGCCGGATACAGGTCGACTTATCTGCAAAGCAGTTATATAATTTTTTCAGTGCAACCAACGCATTGATCAAAGTGATTGCCCGCGCCTGCGGGCATGATTCTGTCAGGGATTTTAATTTTAACGACCTGTCTACCCTCAACCATGATATGCATCAATTAACAGGAATTAACTATGCAGGAATACAACATAACCGATAGACAGATCCACTGGCTTAGCCTGGTGATTGCAAAAGCGAACCGCACATTTGTAGAGGGGAAAGATGACGACAGTCATACCAATCTCTATTATGATGCTATCGGGGGCAGGCTTTTCGGTCGCTGGATCGAAGGTCCTGCAGGAAGGATCATCCTGGCATTCAACGTACAATCCCTTGCTTTTGAATGGATGGATGAACGGCAACATGTACTTGATGAGGTGAATGTTCTTGAAAAAAAAATGATTGAACTGGAACAAGGCGTGGCTGAATATCCAGGATCCATCGGCATGGACACGCATATCTTCTCATCCCCCCTGCATTTTGAAATTCCCGATTATAAGATCAGGGTATTGCACCAGGAGGATGTTTCTGCAGCGGGCCTGCAGCAATGGTCCGTTTTCCGGGAACTTGCCAACCGTGCCTGCGAGGAGATGCTGGGATATCTCCAGGCGGAAAGTGAGGTCCGGATCTGGCCGCATCACTTTGATACCGGCATCTACACCATGGTCACCCGGGATCTTGGCCTGGGATTCGGTCTGGCCATGGAAGATGCGATGGTCGGACAACCTTATTTTTATCTTTCCGGTTATAACAGCAAATCTCCGGTTTCCTACGAGCGCGTTTCCGCTTTAACAAACGGGAGGTGGCTCACCGGGAGTCACTGGAATGGCGCCATACTGCCCCTGGAAGAATTTGGAAATGCAACAGAGGAGGAGGACGGGCTTATACTCCAGGAATTTATCTCCGAAGCAACGGGTTGGTTTTTAAAATTGTAACAACTTGCGGGTGTTAAAATAACAAGTTATATGTCTCAAGCAACAAAGTGGCACAAAGTGCTGGACCGGAAACAGGAGCTTGCTCCCGGCCGGGTAATGACAGTGACAGTGAATAACAAACAGTTCGCTATTTCGCATTTTGAAGGTAAGATATGCGCGCTGGATAACCATTGCCCGCACCAGGGAGGTCCACTGGGCGAAGGGAGTATTGAAAACGGGATCCTCCGCTGTCCCTGGCATGGATGGGACTATCATCCCTGCACGGGGAAAGCTCCCGGCTTTGATGATGGCGTTGGAACATTTCCTGTTGAGGAACGTGAAGACGGTATTTATATTGGTATTCCAGAAGAGCAACCACACGAGACAACGCTTTCCGACATCATGGCCGAAACCATGGTGAACTGGGGTGTGGACACGGTCTTTGGAATGGTAGGCCATTCCAATCTTGGTCTTGCCGATGCCCTGCGGAGGCAGGATGAGCAAGGCAATCTCAGATTCATTGCCATTCGCCACGAGGGTGCCGGGGCCTTTGCTGCCAGTGCATATGGTAAACTAACAGGCCGGCCGGCTGCCTGTTTTTCCATAGCCGGACCGGGAGCTACGAATATGTTTACCGGCCTGTGGGATGCAAAGGTAGACCGGGCACCCATTCTTGCACTGACTGGTCAGGTGGCTACCCAGGTAGTGGGAACAGGCAATTTCCAGGAAGTGGATCTTGTAAGGGCATTTCAGACAGTGGCTGACTTTAATCACCGTGTGCAAGGCGACAGCCGGCACACCGAATTGATGTCGCTGGCCATTAAACACGCCTTGCTGAACAGGGATGTCTCACACCTTACCTTTCCTGATGAAATCCAGGAGATCCCGGCAGGCGATGAACGTGCGCAGATACCTGACGGGAGGATGGGGGAATTAGAGATTACCCCATCTCGTGAGAGTCTTGAAAAGGCCTTGGCACTTATCGGCAAATCTAGCCGGCCGGTCATTGTTGTCGGGCACGGGGCCCGGTTCCATATGAAGGCAATTACCGGTTTTGCTGAACGCCTGAATGCACCGGTATTAACCACTTTTAAAGGCAAGGGGCTGATCCCCGACAGCCATCCGCTTGCCGCAGGTGTGCTGGGTAGAAGCGGTACCCCGGTTGCATCCTGGTTCATGAATGAAAGTGATCTGCTCATTGTGTTGGGCGCTTCTTTCAGCAACCATACCGGAATCACACCAAAAAAGCCCACGATCCAGGTGGATTTTGATCCGCTGGCATTGAGTAAGTTCCATAAAATCGATGCGCCTGTCTGGGGAGAGTTGTCAGCAACAGTGGAGCTGTTTATGAAATCAATAAAGGATCCCATTCAGACCGTTGATCAAAGACCCGAGGTGGAAAAGCGAAGGAAGATATGGAAACAGGAAAAAGAGAAGCGACTGCTGGAGGAACGGGGAAAAGGGGTGAGCAGCGTGGCTGTCTTTGATCATCTCTCTTCACTTGCTCCCGGGAATGCAGTAATATGTGTAGATGTTGGGAACAATGCCTATTCACTGGGAAGGTATTTTGAGTGTAAACAGCAGCGCTTCCTGATGTCGGGCTACCTCGGTTCCATCGGTTTCGCATTTCCGGCAGCGCTTGGAGCATGGGCAGCCACCCGTGGAAGCAGACCCGTGATCGCTGTGGCCGGTGATGGTGGCTTTGCACAATACATGGCTGAGCTGGTTACTTCCGTAAAATACGGCATGGACATTAAGCTGATCTTGCTGAACAATGCAGAATTGGGGAAGATTACCAAGGAACAGCATTCCGGGGGTTTTGATAAATTTGCCACCGATCTGCATAATCCTGACTTCACCGGGTATGCTATTGGATGCGGGGCCATGGGGATAAAGGTGGAGCAAAAAAGTGATCTTGCCAGTGCCATGAAAAAAGTCCTGGATCACCCGGGAACAGCCTTGCTGGAGATCATGACAGATGTATCGCTGGTTTAGAAAGTGATGATGATCCAGCCATTGGCCTCCCTGGACAGACTCAAAATGGCATCAGTGTGTCATGTCCTGAATTTCGCACTCCTTTATGGGAGATAAAATAACATTTAATGAACCGCATCATGTTACAAGTTTTAACAAGAGTAAACGATCTGCTGATATTTTGCTAATTTAAGATGATGTAAACGATGTGCTGATATATTACAAATACTAAACAGAGAAATATCCGATGAGCAAAAAAAATTTGTTAATGTTGGCGACCCTGTTGCTCTTATTTACTACAACAACGGCACAAAAGAATCCCAACAACCTGGAAGTAGATTGGAAAACAGATACCTCGAATCGCATTGTTCCATTGGATGAATTTACTGCGTTGCTGGTACCGGACGGCATACCCCCTATTGATGAGCCCGTGTTTTGGGAGCGGGACAAGGCGGAACAGACTTTCTTTGAACATGAGCCGGTCATAGCTGTTCGCGTAAATGGCCAGGCCAAAGCCTATCCATTGAGCATTCTTACCTTTCACGAGATTGTGAATGACCGCATCGGGGACACGCCTTTCTCAGTAACGTATTGTCCGCTGTGTAATGCCGCGATGGTATACGATCGGCGGCTTAGCTATCAGGGACAGGAGTACCTGCTGGATTTTGGGGTTTCAGGGATGTTGCGGAACAGTGACCTGGTCATGTGGGATCGACAGACGGAAAGCTGGTGGCAGCAGTTTACCGGTACGGCCCTCGTGGGACAGCTGGCAGGAGCGCACCTGGAGCTGGTTCCATCGATGATTATCTCTCTGAATGAATTTTTTGAGTCCTATCCAGAAGGGAAGTTGCTATCCACCGAAACAGGTCATTCCCGGCAATACGGAACCAATCCCTACACGGGCTATGATGATCCCGGTAATACACAGCCCCGGTTATTCAAGGGAGAGGTCGACACCAGGCTGCCGGCCATGGAGCGGGTAATTGATGTGCATGTCAAAGGGAAGTATAAAATTTACCCCCTTACCATAATCAGTAGAAAAAAGGTAATCAATGATACGTTTAATGACCAGCCCCTGGTGCTGTTCTATACGTCAAAAACCGTTTCAATACTCGATGAAAAAGAGATTTCCGGATCAAAAAAGATCGGTTCTGTTACTGTATTTGTGCCGCAGGTGGGTGACAGGATCCTCACATTTACCAAGACCGGTGAAGGATTCAGGGATGATCAGACGGAATCCATATGGAACATCACCGGAAAATGTATTGCCGGAGAATTAAAAGGGAAGGAGCTTTGGCCGATGAATCACGGCAACCATTTTGCGTTTGCCTGGTTTGCTTTTCATCCTGACAGTGAGATGTATAAAGAATAAACAGAAAATTGCTACCCCACATTCAGGTAAGTGCCGCAAACGCTGCAAGCAGGCACACAATTTTAATTTGTGGCAGCTGCCTTGTTTTCCCCTACCCACAGCCGGATTGTTGATAAGTTTCCGATTTGTTTATATCTTAAAAAATGAGATATAAGAATGGATTTTATATTTTAGTGGAATGATAAACTAAAATAGTCATGAATAGAATAAAAGAGGTACTTGACGAAAAAGGAATTAAACAGACATGGTTAGCTGAACAGTTGGGGAAAAGCTACAATATGGTTAATTCTTATGTGAAAAACCGACAACAGCCCAGACTTGAAATACTTTACGAGATCGCAAGAATATTGGATGTTGAAGTGAAAGATTTACTGATTGAGATTAAAAAAGAAAAATAAATATGGCAAATAATAGTTCAGCCCTCGAACAACTAAAAATTTTCCTGAATGAATTGTTCCAGTTCGATTCACAGGATTTGGATTTTGGTGTTTATAAAATATTGCACTACAAGCGAAAAGAGATAAAAAACTTTATCGATAAATTGCTTGTTGACAAGGTAAAGGGGCAATTACAAACCCTTTCTGAAGAAGAGTCGAGTAAGATAAATGAGGATCTTAATGAAATTGAAAATTCCACAGCCATAAAGAAGTGGCTGGAAGCAAAAAGCAATAAGGACGAAACCAGGCTTACAATTTATGAAGAAGATTATAAAGAGGAGATCAGGCAATACAAAACCTTGAAGACAAAAGCAACAGAGTCGGCTGTTTCTGTAGAAACCGAGAACCACATTTATAATAACCTGACTCTTTTCTTTTCACGTTATTACGATAAGGGTGACTTTATAAGCAAGCGTCGTTTCGGAAAAAATGAAAAATACATGGTGCCCTACAATGGCGAAGAAACCCATTTTTACTGGGCCAATCACGACCAGTATTACATCAAGTCTTCAGAAACATTTCAGCAATATGCCTTTAAGATATCTACCCCACAGGACAATATGGTGGTTAACTTCAAGCTTACTTCTGCACAAGTTGAACAAGGCAATGTAAAAGCAGATGAACCCAATTTTTTTATTCTTTCTGAAAAAGAAGCTGAAATTGGAGATACAGAAACCAACTTCTTTTTTGAATACAGACCACTTACCGATGAGGAAAAGAAAACCTTTAAAGGCAATAACAAACAAGATATACTGGATGAGAGGGCTTTTGAAACACTAAAAAGCAAGTGTGGTAAACAAGTTAATTTGGTAAAGCTTTGGGAAACCGATAAAGATGACAAAGCTTTTTTGCAGAAAAAAATAAACCACTACACCCGAAAAAACAAGTACGACTTTTTTATCCATAAAAACCTGAAAGGCTTTTTACAGCGAGAGCTGGACTATTACATTAAATCGGAACTGATAAATGTGGACGACCTGTATGTGACCGAAGTGGATTCCTATTTCGACCGCTTAAAACACAACGTAAAATCCATCAAGGTTTTTAAGAACATTGCCGATACCATTATCGAATTTGTCAGCCAGATTGAAGATTTCCAAAAGAAACTGTGGGAGAAAAAGAAATTTGTACTCAGCACCGAATGGGTCATTACCATCGACAGATTGGTAGAATACATTGGTGAAGAAGCTGCCAAACCCATTTTGGAAGAGGTGATAAAAAATAAGAAGCAGATTGATGAATGGAAAGTGTTGTTTGGCGAAGAAATTTTCGATGATTGGAATAAATTAAGCCTTAGCGAATTAGTGCGTTTGGACAAAAACAAACAATCCGAACTGGATTTTTCACCAGAAACTAATAGTGCAAAAGAATGGATGAAATTGCCGATTGATACGGTGCATTTTTCGAAAGAGTTTAAGCTTGAATTGCTGAATAAATTATCATTAAAGGTTACTATAGAAGCAAAGGCTGATGGATTAGCATTTTATTCAGATAATTTTCATGGTCTTAGTTTACTTCAAGGAAAATACAGCAAAAAAGTGCAAACCATCTATATTGACCCACCTTATAATACCGATGCATCAGCAATTTTATATAAGAATAATTATAAAGCTTCATCTTTTGCTTCATTGATGGATGAACGACTTAAAGTTGCTCAAGATTTATTAAAGAAAACTGGGATAATTTGTGTTGCAATTGATGATGAAGAAGTTTTAACACTCCGTCAAATTTTAAACTCAATTTTCATAAAACAGCTAGGAATTGCCACTGTCAGGTCTAATCCAGCTGGTAGAAAAACTAAAGGAAAATTTGCACCTGCACATGAATATGCACTTTTCTATGGCAATGATATAGATGCTATTCCTTCAGCCCTTGATATATCTGAAAAGCGTCTCCAAAGATACCCACAGTTTGATAATAAAGGTAATTTTGCTTGGGCTAACTTTATTCGTTCAGGTAATAATGACAGACGAGAAGACCGGCCGAAATTGTATTACCCCATTTTTGTCTCTGATAAAAATAAACTCCGAGTACCAGATATAATTTGGAGTGACGAGATTGGAGAATATATTCTGCAAGAGGAACCAAAAAAAAGTGAAACTGTTGTATATCCAGTATTAAGAAATGGTAATAAATCAATTGAAAAGAATTGGCAAAGAGGGCATAAAAGGTTCATGACTGAATTAGAGGAATATAGAGTTCGTCGTCCAAACGATGATTTGATAAGTATTGATTTTAAGACTCGAATGGATGAAGGTTCTCTTCCTATTACGTGGTGGGAGATGAAAGAATATGCATCTGCAAATTATGGAGCGGCTGAAATGAAAGCAATATTTGGTGAAAATCCATTTGACTTCCCTAAAGCTCGCAAATTAGTTGAAGATTGTATAAAAACTTCTGGTGGTTGTCAACCTGAATCAATAATTATTGATTTTTTTCCTGGTTCAGGAACTACCTTTCATGCAACTCAGAAATTAAATAGAACTGAAAAGACGTCCACCAAAACATTATTAATTGAACAAGGCGGTTATTTCTATACAATCATTATTCCCCGCATCAAAAAAATCGCCTACACATTTGATTGGAAAGATGGCAAACCCAAAAACGACGGCATGAACGGCCTCGGCGTATTCTTCAAATACCAACGCCTTGAACAATACGAAGAAGCTTTGGAAAACATTGCTTTCACAGCAAACAAAGAAGCACAACAGCAGGCTCTGGCATTTGACCAGTACATTCCCAAATACATGCTGGAGTTTGAAACCAAAAACAGCCAGACACTGGTGAACACCGCAGCCATGAAAGATCCGTGGGATTACAAACTGAAAGTGTGGGATGGGTTTACTTACGACACCGAACAGGCGGTGGATTTGGTAGAAACCTTTAATTACCTGATTGGCCTGCACATGCAAAAATGTATTACCAAAGAATTGAATGGTACAAAATACCAGTTTATTTACGGGTATAATAACGCGAATAAAGACATATTGGCAGTTTGGCGCAGTGTGAAAGACTGGAAACTGGAAGATTACACCAAAGACAGGGAGGTTTTGAGTAAAGAATTAGAAAATTACAGTTTCGATATTTTGTATGTTAACGAGCAGGCGCATCTGCCGGAGAAATATACCTATCAGCCCATTGAAGAGGTATTTAAAAATAAAATGTTACCATAGAGTTGCACACAAAGGCGAGAAAAATTGAATATGGCTTTACCAATTAATATACACGAGTTAATCAACGGCAAAGTGATTGAGTGGGAACGCTTAGAATTTAAAGCAGGATGGAATCCCGAAGCTGTATTGCATACCCTTTGTGCCTTTGCCAACGATATCAATAACTGGGGTGGCGGATATATCATCATTGGAATAGCCGAAAAAAACGGACGTCCGGTTTTCCCGCCGGAGGGCATAAACCTTGACAGTATTGATAAACTACAAGCTGAAATTACACAACTCGGGCATCGTATTACGCCCAATTATTTACCGATTGTTCAGCCGGTTTATTATGAAAACAAACATGTATTGGTGATATTTTCACCTGCAGGGGAATCCCGACCATACACAGCACCCGAAAGCCTGAGTAAAAAAAATGTGAAACGCTTTCCATACATCCGTAGTGGTGCGCAAAGCATAAAAGCAAAAGAAGAAAACTTACGTAGATTACAGGAACTGGCAACCCGAATACCTTTTGATGACCGAATCAATATGGAAGCTCAGCTTAATGATTTAAATCTGGGGCTTATACGCGATTTCCTGCAGGAAATAAAAAGTGATTTATTTGAGGAGAGTGTAACCATGCCTTTCCCTGATTTGTGTCGGCAAATGCATATTGTCAGAGGGGCAAATGAAGCATTGCGGCCTCTGAATGTCGGTCTTATGTTTTTCTGCAAAGAACCACAAAAGTTCTTTCCGCGTGCATGGATTGAAGTGGTAATAAGAAACGATGAAGCAGGCAAAGATTTTACCGAAACTTTTTTTAAAGGACCCCTACATATTCAATTGAGAAATGCCTTGAATTTTATCCGCCATTTTGTTGTGCTTGAACAGGTCAAGAAAATTGAAAACAGGGCAGAAGCCAATCGTTTTTATAATTTTCCCTATGAAGCCATCGAAGAGGCATTAACAAATGCTGTTTATCATAAAAGCTATGAAATTGGCAAACCCATTGAGGTTCAGATATGGCCCGATAAGATTGAGATTTTGAGTTTTCCCGGACCGGTTCCTCCCATTACAGCAAAAATACTTGCTGAAAACCGAAGAATCGTTGCACGGGACTACAGAAACAGACGCGTAGGGGATTTCTTAAAAGAACTGCACCTGACCGAGGGAAGAGGTACGGGCATCCCTACAATTTATAAAATGATGCAACAAAACAATTCCCCTGCACCAATCATTGAGAGCGATGAGCAATGTACTCATTTTCTCACTGTTTTATCTGCAAATGAAGATTTTAAGCATATTGACTTATTAAGTAAAGTAAGAGGCGACCAAGTAAGCGACCAAGTAAGCGACCAAGTAAGCGACCAGGTAAGTGCTATTTTACAATATTGTTTAACACCAAAATCAAAAACAGAAATACTATCTCATATCAGGTTAAAAAATCATTTTGATAATTACAAACGACATTTAGAACCTTTATTAAATAAAGGTTGGTTAGAGCGAACAATACCTGATAATCCGAAAGACAGGAATCAGAAATACAAAACCACAGAAACCGGAAAAAAGATATTAAATAATGCAATTAAGTAAGCAACTTATATTATTCCATTATATCCTCAGACAGTTTGGCTATGATACATTTGAAGAACTGCGCGATGATTTTAATAACAAAGAAACCGGCACAAGCTCAACGGGCTACACTTTTTTTGCAGCGAC
>CAYOSB010000072.1:0-1062 GCA_964406495.1 uncultured Bacteroidaceae bacterium
ATGCAAATAAACATAAATTCATAGTGAGCGAATTACCTCAACAAGGATAAGTACGATTAAGTAAATTCAGATGAAGATAGGCATACTCGGAGACACGATTCTTTCCCCGGACATAAACATAGATCAATCCATCCTGACAAAGCTTCAGGAATCGGATTTGAACATCGCTAACCTTGAATCACCATTTATTAAGGAGGTATTCAAACGAAACAATAAAAAACCTGGGCTTCATCAGCTTGAACATCACGCCGACCAACTTAAAATGCTAAATGTCAAGGCTGTGTCCCTGGCAAATAATCATATGTTTGATTTTGGTGAAGCAGGGCTTTTTGAGACGATCAGGATACTTGAAGCAGAAGGAATTCTATTTTTTGGCGCTGGACCCAACCGTGAAAAAGCTTCAATGTTAAAGGTCTTCCAGGTGGACAATAAAACAGTGGCTGTCGGAGGGTTTGTGTCCGCTTATCTATACCCCCATCCGGCTACATCCAGCCGTCCGGGTACTGCCGTAATCAATGAAAAACGCATTATTCATGCACTGGAAAAATCTAATGCTGACATCAAACTACTTAGCTTGCATTGGAATACAGAATTTGAGGATTACCCGGATCCTTATTTTCTGAACATGTCAAAAAAGCTCATCGGGCACTGCGACGCCATCATCGGGGCACATCCTCATTGCATCCAGGGAATACAGACCCTACATGGTAAACCTGTCCTGCACAGTATCGGTAATTTTACAATGCCGCACCAAAAATACCATATGGTATCGCTGGGTAAATTCCCCGATCATTGTTACCAGGCCTTTTTTGTCATCCTGCATATCGATGACGGGAATAATATAACAATTGAAAAAGTACCTTATCACATCCTGGACGAAGGCAGTCATATTGCCGCCATGACGGGTGAAGAGCAGGTTGCCCTGGAATCCAAAATTGATAAAATTTCAGCGCCCCTGTCACTCGATGATAGAGCATATTATACCTTTTACCGCAATCATAAACGGCGAAAATTTCGTCCGATCCTGGGAAAAAGCCATTTGCGCAACAAGTTCAACATCTG
>CAYOSB010000072.1:1072-15492 GCA_964406495.1 uncultured Bacteroidaceae bacterium
CCGTGGACTTGCCGGGTTTTTTGCCCGTATGTTGGAGACACTGGGAATCAGGTCGTTTGTACGTAATCGTTTTGCATTTATTCTGGACCGGTTATTTAAACTATGATAAATATCATATCCAGGGCTTGATCATGTTACAATGACCAGTTTAATTCTGATGGTTGGGGTTAGATTAATAAGAAAACGACCATTGTCAGGTACAAGATCAGACCGATCCTTCATTTGGTTGCGTTTCGGGATTTTGGCAGAAGATCAGCATATTCTCCACAAGTCCTTGATCTTTACATGCTTGTGGTTTGTTTCGGAAATCCCGGATAATATACTTATTTTTATTATTGCTTATCCGATAGAATTTTGTGATAACTAATACGTTGAATAGAAAGCACCCAAACAACATACAGTTCTCAATTCAAACCCTGAAACCCTCAAATCATGAAAAAAATCCTGCTGTTGCTGCTCATACATGTGAGTGGCCTGATTTCATTTTCCCAAATCATTGTTGAACAACCGAAATTCAGTACAACGTCTGCATCCTATGTGGAAATCACGAAAATTGAGCTGCATGATACAGTTACGGTCATGGATTTCAAGGTAACTTTCAAACCCAGATGGTGGATCCGGGTGCTGGAAGATCAAACATATATTCAAGACAGCAAAGGAGGTGAAAAATGGTATGTTACAGGAGCAAAAGGAATACAGCTCAATGAAAAACATAAAACTCCGGAATCAGGAATAAACATCTATACGTTATATTTTCCTCCTATAGATACATCGATTGAAACCATCGATTTCATGGAAGAAGAGTGGAAAATTTTTGACATTGAGCTACAGCCCCAGGAACACTATTCTGTCATCCCGGAACCCCTGAAAGGAAATTGGTTGTGCACTGATGGCAGCAATGAATGGGTAGTAGGTTTCTACGATAACATGGTCATCTATAAAAATGAATGCTGGGATCAAATACTCATATCCAGCAAGAAAAAGCAGTACAAAGTATCGCTTAGAAAAGATGGAAAACATGAAGTCATTCACATTAAACTGTCAAAAAAGGGCAACCTCCTGGTGGGAACCGATCCAGGCAACCTGGAATTATTGAGCCGGGAAAGAACAGTGGATCCGGGCTATCGGATCAAAGATAACGAAGCATTTTCTGTCCCGGTTTTCAATGCCGGAAAGGCAGTATATAAAGGGTATATCAATGGTTACCACCCAAAGATGGATGCTACCGGTATGGTGTATGTAAACAATATTGTTACACACAACCAGGACTCGTACCTGATCACTATCGATCCGGAGGGTACCTTTGAAATAGAATTTCCGATGATCTACCCCCAGGAGGTATTTGTCCGGATGCTTGACATGAATGAAAGCGTATTCCTGGAACCGGGAAAATCAACATTTCACTATATCAATCTCCTGGAGTATCATTCCCGAAACAGTGATGCCGGTCAGAACGACAAGCAAACCTGGAAAATGCTTTACATGGGAGATTGTGCAAGGATCAATACCGATTTGCAAATGATGGGTCACATCAATTACTTCAACTACAGAGAGGTTCAGAAGAAGATCCTGGATATGTCCATTGAGGAATATAAAGCACATTGTCTGAACATCATGGAAAAGGAGCAAGCAGACCTGGAAAAATTTGCAAGCAACCATGCAGTGAGTAAAAAAGCGATCCAGGTAATGCAATTTAAAATCCCGTACAACTGTTACCGGAACATATTGTCGTACAAATTTACCATGTCTTCTGCATATCGCAAGAAACATAACATACCCCGGGAACAAAGAGAGATACCCCTTGAAATTGAGCAACCAGGTCCTGGTTTTTATGATTTCATCGATCCATCAGAATTGAATAATCCCCTTTCGCTCATTGCTGGCAGCATATA
This sequence comes from uncultured Bacteroidaceae bacterium, assembly GCA_964406495.1. Lineage (GTDB taxonomy): Bacteria > Bacteroidota > Bacteroidia > Bacteroidales > M55B112. The sequence continues at coordinate 2,965 of CAYOSB010000072.1, forward strand.
TGGTAACCTGATCAACAGGATACGGTTTGCTGATTGCGTGCGACCGGGTCCCAACTATTTCTATGTTTCAATCATGAATGCCATTCAGGAAAAGGAAATTGAAATTTCTGAACAACAACGCACCTTGCTCAACAGGCTCATTAATTGTACAACCAATGATTGTATCAAGGATATCATAAGAAATGATACAGCCAGCCTGCATTCATTTTTCAGGGAACATCCCGACCTGGTTGATTCTGTTCGCAGGAATGATTACAAGGATTTTCAACGCGTCAACTGGAATAAATATTTTGGACTGGCAGAGGGTTTTGCGACTGATATATTTGATGCACAGTATATGTGTAATATGATGAAAGGGAGAAATCAACCGCTCTCTGGGGAAGACAAGGAAGAGCTCCGAAACCAGGTTTCAAATGAATTTATGGTCAGCTACCTCATGCAATACAGTCAAAACCTGGAAGATGAAATAGCCAGGAAAATGGAAGAAAATAAAAATAAAACTGGCTATGTGGTGAATGAGACACCGGACACTGAAGGAGATAAGCTTTTCGATGCCATCATGCAGAAATATAAAGGCAAATTAGTATTTGTTGATTTCTGGGCCACATGGTGCAGTCCCTGCCGCTCCGGAATCGAGCGAATGAAGCCCCTGAAAGAGGAACTCAAAGACAGGGACATTGCGTTTGTATACATCACCAACCCTACCTCACCAAGCGATACGTGGAACATGATGGTTCCTGATATCAAGGGAGAGCACTACCGTGTTGCGCAGGATGAATGGAACCATTTTGCTTCAAAATTCAATATCAGCGGGATTCCGCATTATCTGCTGGTGGACAGGGATGGAACAGTTGTCAAAGACAAATTATACTTCGCATCTTCAAACCGGGAGTTAAAATCATTGCTTGAGGAATACCTGGAGAAGTGATCTGAATTTGCCACTTTTTTAAATAAAGCTGGTAAAACAGGGCGTTAACCCTTATGCCGGGAAAAACCATTTTTTCTTAGCCTGGCTAAGGATTTAATAATGTGATATGTATGATCCAAAAAATACTTTTCCCAGGAGGACCATCCTAGAAGAAGACAACTCCCAGGATACCTGCCAACACCCCGTACACCAGCATCGGGAATGCAGTTCGCTTCAGGATTTTTCCCTCTACATTGCCCAACGCCAGTATAGATGCCACCGCCACGATATTGTTGATACATACCATATTTCCCAGTGAAGCACCTACGGACTGAAGCGCAAGCACCAGGGTTCGGTCAAGTCCCAGGGATGCGGCAATAGCATCCTGGATGCCTGCAAAAGTCAGGTTGGAGATCGTGGCAGAACCGGAGAAGAAGGAGCCAAGCGCACCCATAAAAGAGGCAAACCAGGTCCAGTATTCCCCGGTAACTTTTGCCAGTATAATTCCGATCCTGTTCACGGCAGCATCCTCTCCTCCCATCATCATCAGGTTAACAAAAACCAGTGCGCCAAGTAAAGCAATTGTTGGATTCCTCATTTGTCTGAAAGTCATTCTGAACGATGACGCGATCTCTTTCGGGGAAGCAGCATACCAGAGAAATGTCAACAGAGAGATCAGTAGAAAGGGTATGAAAGAGGGGACATAGAGCAAGGCATGTGTCCAACCCACATCGGTCCTTAAGATATTTTCAATTGACAGGACGAGGGATGCGCTCAGGCTGAAATCACCCAGTGCCCCGAGAGAAAATGTTAAGCCGGGTTCAGATGCTGTAATAAGGGATTTGATACCAAGCTGTGGAATCCGGGTGAGAATCAATATGACGATGGTTCCCCACAGCGGAAATGTTGCCTTGAGAAGCCGTCCGGTGGATACCTTCCTTGCAGCGTGTGCCTGCATGTTCGCTTCCTTCTTTTTCTGCCGTTCGCCTCCCTCCTCCTTCTGCTCTACTTTCTGCTTACTTAATCCGATCCCGAATTTGGCTGCTACTGCGGAAATTACCAGGCCTGTTGCTCCACCGACCAGCGACGGGAACTCGTAGTTATACTTTGCAATGATCACATATGGAACAACCGTTGCGATGATTGAAATCAGAATAAAAGGCAGGTTTTGAAAAATGGACTTCCAACGAATCACCTGGTTCAATGCGAGTAACGGTATGACCAGTGCTATGGACGCATGGATCAATGCAGAACGGAAACCGATCTCCAATGCTTCTTTTTCAGTAAGCAGTATGCCTGAGAATCCAAACCAGGTAGGTGTGCCTACTGCACCAAAGGAGACCGGGACAGTATTCATTATCAAGGCCAGGATGGCCACGCGCAGCGGATGAAAACCCAGGCCGACAAGGACAGGTGCTGCAATGGCAGCAGGCGTTCCAAATCCACTTGCCCCTTCAATGAGAAAAGGAAAGGCCCAGCCCACGATCATCAGCTGTGCCACTTTGTTCTCAGACACAGTATTCAGCCACTGTTTGATCACAGACAAAGCTCCTGTAGATTCCATCGTTTTAAACAGCAAGATGGCACCCCCAATAATCAATATAGGTGTCCAGGCAAGCAGGAGTCCGCTGATTACATTGGCATGGACCTCGCGGGGCTCAAAACGGAATGCAAAGAGCACGATGAAATATAAAATCAGGGCTGACAGGGGAAGCGCCCGCTGCGACGGGACGCTCCTTTTTTTAACCATAAGCCAGATCAGCAACAGAACCGGGACAATGGAGAGAATCGTATTAAGCATTGCTCAGTTCATTTTCACTCTTTCCGGTTTCAAGGTATTCCTTAATATTTGAAAATGTTGTTTGTGCAATATTGTTCACCGCCTCTTTGGTAAAGAATGCCTGGTGAGAAGTGATCAGCACATTCGGAAAGGTCTGAAGCCTCACAAACTGATCATCCTGAATAACCGTCTCACTCAGGTCTTCAAAGAACAATTTCTCTTCCTCCTCGTACACATCGAGTCCGAGGTATCCTACCTTTCCAGATTTCAACCCGTTGATCACAGCAGCACTGTCGATGAGTTTTCCCCTGCTTGTATTTACGATCATTACATTATCTTTCATGCTGCTGATGGCATAGTCATTAATGATATGATACGTTTCATGATTCAGCGGACAATGAAGGCTGATGACATCACTATTGGCATAGAGCTCCTGCAGTCCGACATACTTCAGTCCGCCCTCTTCCAGCTGCTTGTTCGGGAATTTGTCATAGGCCAGCACATTGCAGTTCAATCCTTTCATCAGGTTAATGAAGATCTGGCCGATTTTCCCGGTACCGATTACACCAACCGTCTTCTCATTAAGGTCAAATCCCAACAAGCCGTCGAGGGCAAAATTACCATCCCTGATCCGCGAGTAGGCCTTATGAAATTTACGGTTCAGGGAAAGGATCAATCCCAGCGTATGTTCAGCAACCGCATAGGGCGAGTATGCAGGGACGCGCACAACGCCAATACCTTCTTCATATGCTTTTTTTACATCTACATTATTGAACCCGGCACAGCGCAGCGCAATCAGTTTCACACCACTTTCTTTCAGCAATTCTATTACCGGAGCCTGCAAACTATCGTTTACAAAGACACATATGGCATCGAATCCTTTTGCCAGGGGTGCCGTTTTTTCATACATACGAGATTCGAAGTATGAAAGCTCAAAATTGAAATCTTTGTTCACCTCGCTAAAGCTGTCCAGTACCCATTTTTTGGAACTGAAAACTGCAACTTTTACGGGTGCATTTTCTTTATTTTGTTTCATTTTTTTGATATCGGTATTATTGTTTCTGTTTCATGCTGCACATTTACAAAATAAAAGTGGACCCTGTACTACTGTTTACAACCAAAAACAATGATAAATGTTAATAGAATTTCTGATTATTGAGCTGGCCTCCGATATATCTGTTTGAAATTTGCGCCCGGCAAAAGATATCAACGAGCCCGCGAATAATTGTCTTTTATTGTTCGTGATTTGATCTGGTAGTGCCTCCTTATTATCCCCGGGAATATTTATTTTTTTGTTTATTTCTAAGCAATATTGTTTAATTTCATCGGTCAGCAATGTATCACAGATCATCGGCTTGCTTACCAATATTGACATGAAGAAAACGCATATGTGGATAATACGGATTTTATCAGGTGTCATTGTTTTCCTCTTTCTTGGTTCACAATTTTTAATGGCCCAGGAAAATGAACGTATGGATCAGCTATGGGGTGATTTTGAGACCACGAAATTTGTATCAGATTCCATCCGCGGTGGTTTGTTCAGGGATGGGAATTATGCAATGTTCATTCATTGGGGACTTTACTCAAATATTGCCAATAGATATCAGGGGAAGACTTATTACGGAATAGCGGAATGGATCATGAGCTCCAGTCGGGCAGATATACCTGTAGAAGAATACAAGCACCTTGCAAAGGATTTTAATCCTGTGGATTTCGACGCAGAAGCGATCGTGCAACTCGCAAAAAGTGCGGGAATGAAGTATATTATCATTACCAGCAAACACCACGATGGTTTCGCCATGTATGATTCTGACGTGAGTGATTTCAACATCGTTGATGCTACTCCATTTGGAAGAGATCCGATGCAAGAGCTGGCAGAGGCATGCAAAAAAGAAAATATCGGATTCGGATTTTATTATTCACAGAACCAGGACTGGACTGCCCCGGGCGGAAGAAGGGGACCCTTAACCAATGCTTCAGGAGATACCATTTCTTTTGATGAATACTTTTATGGCAAATGCGTTCCACAGGTGAATGAAATTACCACCCGTTATGGAGATATGGTGCTTATCTGGTTTGATACACCGGGTGGAATGCCGAAAAAATATGCGGCGGAGCTCGTTGAACTGGTTCATAAAAACCAACCCAAAGCATTTGTTTCAGGAAGGGTTGGACATGGATTGGGTGATTACAAAACACTGGGCGACATGGAAGTTCCGCATGTAAATGTAGAAGGACTCTGGGAGGCGGTTGATGTTACAAACGATTCCTGGGGCTACGCCTGGTATGATGAAAATTGGAAATCCCCCAAAGAGATCCTGAAAAGACTTATTTCCACCGTTGCCAGGGGAGGTACATATATGCTGAATATTGGTCCTGACGGGAAAGGAAAGGTACCCGATTTTGCAGTCATGTCCCTGGAGGCCTCGGGAAGATGGTTGTCTGCTTATCCACAGGTTGTTTATGGTGCCGACGCTTCCCCGTGGTTACATGCCCTTCCCTGGGGGGATATTACTGTAAATAACGATCAGCTTTATCTTTCAGTTTATGAATATCCCCGAAACGGAAAGTTATATCTCCCGGGACTAAAGAATGAGATTATCTCAGCGAAATTGTTGAATGCAGGGAACGCATTGGAGCTGAACTATTCAAAAGAGAACGGGAATCTCCTGTTGGATTTACCACTTCAGCAGCCTGAAGATTTTATTTCCGTGATCGAGCTTACAATAGACGGAGCAGCAGAGGTTGATCCTGCACCAGCGCTGGATCCATTCATATCTACCAAATTAACGACACATTTTGCCGATCCAACAAATTGTAATATTGAGAATAAGCGTTGGATGGAAAAGTTTGGAGAATGGAAAGTACAGCATGTGGTTCACGATTGGAAAGAAGGAAGTAAAGCCACCTGGGAGATCAAGGTGTTCAAACCAGGGATTTATTTTGTCGAACTGAACTATGCAGGGGCAGGCAGGTTGGTTTGGTCGGTAGAGTCAGACGAGGGCGCATTTATTCAGAATCAGCAGAATGCATCCCATATTTTCTCATCCTATCCGATGGGGTGGATGCAATTTGACAAGCCTGGAATCCACAAGATCAGCGTTTCCCTTGTGGATGGAGATCCGGACACTTCAGAGTTGGCAGGGATTCGTTTCACTCCCATTTCTTTTGGCGGACAGATATTCAAATAATCTATATACCTTTCGCAGGTATTCCCGATAAATCAATTGCAAAACCATTGCGGCATTTCTATTCTTTTCCTTATGTTTAAAAATTGGTAAGGTTTTTCATTTTATTTGCAAGCTGACACTGCCCGAATATTTAAAATAAATTGAATACAACGTATAAACAATAACCTGATGTTGCTACAACATAAAATAAACACCAGGGCATTTAATTTCACACCCATCAGGCGACAACCAATTGTCCTTTTAATACTACTTATGGTTGTAGGGATAGAGGTATCTGCAACTGAATATACAATATACTATGATCAGGGAAATGAAGATTTAAATACATTGGCTTTTGGCGTAGAAAATATAAAAGTCGCTTTATCAGAAAATGGGAACCATGCGGTTGTTAAAGATCTAAGTGAACTTACCGGCAAGCCAAACCATAGTTTTGTATTTAATCTTCAGCTTGAAACTGGTGTTGAGTCCTATATTTTCACACAGGCAGAGGAAAGTTTTTATTCATGCCATGGGGGCCGTGTTGGACTTATGTATGCCGCTTTAGAGCTTGCAGAAAGAATAAGAAATGATGATTTGAATGGTATCGGTAATGAATGGCATCAGCCGCATCTGGAAAAACGTGGTCTTAAAATGAATATCCCCCTGGATGCAAGATGCCCGTCCTATGCCGATTTTGGATCTGCAGCACAGCATAACATTAAAGAAGTCTGGGAAATGCAGTTTTGGAAGGATCAGCTGGATGCAATGGCTCGAAACCGATACAATTGCATTACCCTATGGAACTTACAACCTTTCCCCAGTTTGGTAAAAGTACCTGGTTACGACGATGCTCATCTAAATGATGTAATGGTTACGGCGAGGGATTGGGATCAAGCAAACAGTGACTACGACACGGATGGTACATTATCCTATACTGAAGAAATAAGTGAAAGCCTTATACTTATAAAAAGCATAACCATTGATAAGAAAATCGAATTTTGGCAGGAGGTAATGAAGTATGGTTATGATCGGGGAATTGAGTTTCACATTTATACATGGAACGTTTTTGTAAGTGGAGCAGGTGGAGCAAATGGACTGCCTACAGAATATCAATTAGAAAAGAATCCGGTTTACAGAGACAACTGGACAGAATTCAGGAACAATACAGATGGAGGGATACATGAGTACGAAAGACTAAAAAACTATTACTATATGGCTGTTAAAGCCATGCTGGAAACTTACCCAAAACTGGGCGGTTTTGGAATTACAGCCGGTGAAGGTTTCGGTGATGCCAATGATAGAGCGAACCAGGAAGAAAAAGAGGAATTGTTAGCAGCCTATGGCGACGGTGTTTTTGATTACTTTACAAGCCTGCCCAAGAATCATCAGGATAAAAACCGGCACATCTCTTTTGTACATCGTTCCCATCAGGCTGACGAAAGTTTGGTCTTTCGCCATTTTGGTGATCTTATGAAATTAAAGAATGTAACTTTCGATTACTCCACCAAGTATGCCAATGCCCGGCTGCATTCATATTCAGGACCGGGACAGAGAAAAGGCAAATACGATACAAAACTAGCTGATTGCCCACAAGGAGGAATGTATGGCGGAAAGTGGTGGTTAAACATCCGTAATGATGATATATTTACGTTTCGTTGGGGAGACTACGATTTTGTTAAAACATTTATTGAATCGATCAATATTAACGAAGATGGTTCAAGTATAAATGGCGACACAGCGCCTTTGGTATCCATTCGTGGTTTTCATATGGGGGCCGACGGATACTTTATGGGGCGTGAGTTTCTTTCTAAAAAGCCGGCTACTCCAAGGCAGCTTGAACACGACAAAAGCTGGCTGCGATTCATGCTTTGGGGCCGTCTGGGCTTTGACCCGGCTACTTCCGAATCGGTTTTTATTTCTGAAGCAAAACGAAGATGCAATATAGCTGATCCGGAAACCTTAACCACCTTTATAAATACCTGGAAAACAGCTTCAAAAATTATTCCTGCAGTAAACAAAACCTATTACAAACCTATCGATTATCTATTCCACCCTGAATACAATATTAAAGACAAACGTGGCAAAGGAAGATTTGCGGATTATTTTTTAAATTATTCAAGTTGGAATAATATTGAAAGTGCTGTAGAACTTGATAGCCTTGCAAAGCTGGTTTTTATCACACTTCCGGAGTTAAGAAATAAGAATTATAGCGAAGAATACCGGATCACACTGGATGATATGGAAGCCTTTGCAGAATTAGGTTCGTTTTACGCAGACTGGATACGAACGGAAAACGAAACCGATAAAGCAGGAAAAGAGGCGGCCACTCATTGGAAAAAACTCACTCAGATTGCCATGGAAAACTATACCGGTCAGATCCTGGCTCGCTTATCACCGGTTAGTTACCAGGAGCTTTATAAAAATGTATTGCAGGATTTGTCGTATCCGGAAGACCTGAATCAGCTTCCAGAAGTAAGACTTACGTTGTCCGGTTATTGTGCAAAAAGGTACCCGAATCCCTACATTCCAGTAAGCGTTGACTCTACTTTTCAGCTTCATATTAACGCTTCAGATCCTGATGGTAGTATCGAAAAGATTCTCATCTACGTCAATGGTGAAAAAGTTGGTAGTAATGCAGCCAAACAAGAAGAAGTCATATTAAATCTTAGTCCTGACTTTTATATGCTTGAAGTAAGAGCATACGATAATGAAGGTGATTTTGGTTCGATGTATCTTTATATCAAGGTTACTTGAGTGACCACCAGATTTGTCTTTGCCCGAAATCTATGCTATTAGCATGACTGAAAATATGAGAGGGGTTAAGGAATTCAAGTTCCCCAAAAATAAGCCCGCAAGTCATTGATTCTGCAGGCTCTACGGTTTTTTTCGGTAATTGTGCTACATTATGAGTAAGCGGGAGTGTGAGAGTTTCCCATTTAAGAGAGGGAATAAAAATACTTTTGTATCGTTATTTTCAGAGAGGTGGACAAAAGAAGGCTTTGAATCTATACCTGGCCCAATTTAAACGCTACTTCGAAGATATTTATAAATTTCAATCAATGAGAAATAATCTACAACCATGAAACAGACCAGGCTTATTACACAGATCCTTGCTATAGCCTTCGGCATATTCTTTTCCGGTATGAAGGTTTCAGCGCAATCAAGTGCTCTGGTTGTACAGGACACAGCCACCCTCGAACAACAGTTCGATTATATCCTGGACAAAACCCGAATTTATGAAGGTTACCGGGCCATCCGAAACGATGTTTACCTGAAAATGCAGAAAAATGCCCTGGATAGTTTGAATCAGCATATTTTAAACGAACAACGGCTGCGCAGTGAATTGAACGAAAAAAACGCCGAGATTAATAAGCTAACATCGGACCTGGACCGCATCAAGGAGGAGCGTAATGAGGCCATTCGCAATAAAGACAGTATGAATTTTCTGGGCATTAACATCGCCAAAACAGTGTATAATTCGGTCGTGTGGTTTGTTATCCTGGGGCTCGCCATACTGGTCACAATCCTGTTCCTTTCCTTTCGCAGGGCTCAGTTTGTTACCCGCGAAGCGAAAGAAAAATTAAACGCCCTGCAGGAGAAATACGATAGCCACCAAAAAAGTTCTCGCGAGAAATATGAAAAATTGGTGGTTGCCCACCACAATGAGCTCATGAAGCTGAAGAACAGATAGCCAGGGCCTTGAACAGTGGTGCCGCGAGGCAGAAAAGCTGATATCTTTCCAATGTATGCTTTGAATAAGGAGATCTTGTTCCAGGATTCCTGACCGAAATATTGATTTGAGGTGGTTCAAGTGCGTTTGATACCAGTTCCAATGTGTTAAGGCGCCGGTAAGCGCGAATGGGCCGTTAAATTGATGTTTGAATGTTGATGAGAGTGTTGACTATATACCGATAATTGCAAATAATACATACTTGTTCTATTTTTGTATTCATATGCATCATTTAATTTTACATAACAAGGACGATATCAGGCAGCTTTGCATTAAATATAATGTAAAGCGTTTGTTTGCATTTGGATCAGTCACCACAGAACAGTTCACAGATGAAAGTGATATTGATCTTTTGGTCTCCTTTATGCCAATGTCTCCTGAAGATTATGCAGATGCTTACTTTGATTTAGCTGATAGTTTCGAAGCGTTATTAAAAAGGCCCGTTGATCTGGTGACTGAAAGAAGTCTTAAAAATCCATACTTCATAGACTCGATAAATAAAACCAAATCCAAGATCTATGAAGTCTGAAATCTTAAAATACTTCCATGATATTTTAGGCTCAATTGACTCCATTGATTCATTCCTTGGAGAACAGCGTGATTTGAATAAGTATCTGGAGGATAAAATGCTTCGACGAGCTGTGGAACGAGAAATTGAGATTATAGGGGAAGCAATGAATCGAATTTTACACATCGATCCGCAAATAGAGATTTCAAGCGCTCGTCGAATTATTGGCATGAGAAACAGAGTAATTCATGGATACGATGACATTGACAATGAAATTGTATGGGGAACTATTCAACGACATCTTCCAATTCTTAAAAGGGAGATACAGAAATTAATGAAGTAGATCACATCTTTTTGATTAAGAATCCTTAAAATATTCTCTCCCATTTCCCAAAATTTCTGCCTGTTCAAATGGTTACCTTTTCACAAATCTGCCATTTAATTATAAAGCATTCTCGTATTTATGCATTACAATTCTTATCACACAAGCATCAAGCAGCTTGCAAAGCAGTATAAACTTCCTGAAAAATATCTCCGAAACATTGATCGCTCAACTATCTGGAGATGGAAAAATCAGGTATTCAATAAGTGCCTGACCTCTCCATTACAGCTTTGCAGACGAGTCTATCCCAATCAGTTAACTAAGGGTGAAGCCCAAATGATCAAAGAGATGCTTACCGATCAGGAATTTAAATACTGGCCAATAAACTCTATTGCTTATTATGCCTTAAGAAAAAATCTTGTTAATACTTCTTCACCAACCTGGTACAACTATGCAAAACAGCTTGGTATTAATCGCCGAAGATTTTCAAAGAAATCAATTCCATTCAATGGGATTTACTTCAAATTCATTATACATCATTCCATTTAAATATGCACCTGCAGCCATAAATACATATTGCCAAACTTCCCCACTGGGATCGGTGTAGATGAGCGGATTATTGAGGCAATAAGAATATCTATTAAATCCACTTCTTACTCCTGGCATCTGAACATAAGGATCAGGACTTAAAAACCTTGAAGTGGTAGGATCATAAACACGGCCATTCATATTTATTAAATTGAATTCTGTCAAATGCTCGCGACCAGTAAACCCTCTTCCAGCAAATAGCTCTCCTTAAAATTCACTTGTCCAGTCATCCGGATCTCGCGCAACTCCCCATGCATTATAGGAATAATATGTTACATCATCCGTTTCAGCATTGATCACGCCATTCAAAGAACCTAAGTGATCCGTTAATACATGATACAATGTATCAGCAGATCCTTCTCTAACAAATATACCAACCAAACCTGTTGGAGCATGGATGTAATGATATTTTTTTTTCCTGATGAGGTGGAATCTTCTTCGTGGTCTCCGTTAAAATATTTGATTCGTTCTACTGTTGAATTTCGTGAAAGAACTGTTCTTACTTGCTGGTCATTCAATCCTTTTTGACATCCAATGTTCTTTTGATGTATGCAAGAAAAAATAATTCATTACGGGTATTTTAAAGATTTGTATCTTTGGTTAACTGCATAATCATGTTAAGCCGAGATTATATATTGTCCACGATCAAAGCAAAGAAACCTGAATTAAAGAATTTTGGAATTCAGGAAATTGGTTTATTTGGGTCTTATAGCAGGGGTGAAGCTTCTGAGGACAGTGATATTGATATCTTAATCGAGTTTGATCCAGAGATGGAATCCTTTGACAATTTTATGGCAGCTTATGATTATTTTGAAAGTCTGTTTCAGGATAAGAAAGTCGAAATGGTGACAAAAAACAGCCTGAGTCCCTTTATCGGTCCATACATACTTAAGGAGGTAATATATGCCTAAAGAACCTGTGGAATATCTCAAACATATCAGAGATGAATGTGCTTATATTAACTCTGTAACAGTTGATATTAATGATAAAAGTGATTTTCTACAAAGTGAAACCTTAAAGCGTGCTGTCGTAAGAAGCCTGGAGATCATCGGAGAGGCAAGTAAGAAGATTCCTGCTGATTTCAAAGTTGAGCACCAAAATATACAATGGAAAAATATGGCCGGCATGAGAGACCGGCTGATCCATGATTATATTGGTGTTGATTACGCTATTGTATGGGATGTTATTAGGAACAAGATCCCGGAATTAACCAAACAAATCAATAAAGTACTTGAAAGCTAATCACTGATTGCAAGGATATTTTCCATCAACAATTCCATCAACACCCCTACAAAAAAAGCCCGCAAGTCATTGACTCTGCGGAGACATTTCCTTATGTGATTATGCAAAATTATAAGTGAGGGGGAGTGTGAGCGCGTTTCGCCTGCGGCTCAAAAAAAACAGAGTGGAAGTTCATCGCTCTCGCTTTTCACTCTCACTCTGTTTTCGGTGGTGCCACCAGGAATCGAACCAGGGACACCAGGATTTTCAGTCCTGTGCTCTACCAACTGAGCTATGGCACC
>CAYOSB010000073.1:0-5770 GCA_964406495.1 uncultured Bacteroidaceae bacterium
CTACAGCCTACAGCCTACAGCCTACAGCCTACAGCCTACAGCCTACAGCCTACAGCCTAACTCTGATAATAATCCCTCACCGGGCTCATCCGCAAATACTCCGTTGTTTTCCGCTTTCGCTCAAAGTTCAAAAACAAAGCCTCCACCCGCTCCGGGGTCTCGTCCATCACTGCTGCTACTTCTGCAGGATCATAACCGTTCTCAAAACCATACCAGAACCGGTCCATCAGGTCAAACGGCAACTGGTAGAAGAACTCCTCCTGGGTCTGCTCAGCTGAATAGGTATCTGTTGTTGGTGTGCGCTCAATGATGCCCTTTGGAACACCCAGGTATTCAGCCAGTTGGTAGACCTGGGTCTTATAAAGGTTACCGATCGGCATCACATCCGCGCCGCCATCGCCATACTTCACAAAGAACCCCTGCTCCTGCTCGTGCTTGTTCGGGGTGCCGATCACGGCATAATGCATGGCTTCGGCATGGTAATACAACATCGACATCCGCGAACGCTGCTTGAAATTCGATGACGCCACGATCTGCATATAGTCTTTGGCATGCAGCATTTTCTCCTGCTCGTTCCCGTCAGGATCGATCACGATGAGTTTGAACAAGGGGGGAAGGTTGTTGAACAACCCGCTCTGCTTCACCCCGATCTTCATCTTCCAGGTCGCCGGATCATATTCCGGGAACACACGCTGCACCGCTTCGTCTCTTCGCTCGTAACAATGAAATCCTGCAACGGCGGCTGTCATGTCCTCCAGGTGCAGATCCTCCACACCAAAGGTCGCACAGAGTTCCCGCGCCAGCATCTCGCTGTCGGGACTGCTGTCCTTCTCGGGCATCATCACCGCGCGCACTTTATCCGGACCAAAAGCTTTGGAAGCGAGTGCCAGGCATACAGAGGAGTCAATTCCCCCGCTCACGCCAACGACACCACCATACCTGCGCATCACATCATGCACATCGGATTTCATCTTGGAAATGATCTTGTCTACCACCCCGGGAACGTCCTCCAGGAGGATAATGTCTTTTGAGAAAGGCTTTTTTGTTGTCATGTATTCTAATTTGAATTCGTATATTTTTTCACATAAATGACTCCGGGACCATGTTTCCGAAAAACGGCCCGTTCCCCGGCGAACGTCTATTCTTCCACCAGTTTCAGATTCACCAGTCTGTTTTCACTCAATCCGTCGTTCTTCCCTTCAATGAACTGGTAATGCAGCATCTGGGTCGACATGATGGTGGCAATGGCCATATTCTCTGTCTCCGTGGCAATGCCCGTCCTGCGGTATTTATCAATCAGTCCCCTCACAGACTCCGGGTTAAAGATCCCTGTTTTTTCCAGGTATTCATCCGATATCATGTATGCTGAATAATCGGGCAGCCCCTCCGAGAAGAACACCGATGCAATGGGAGCCCTGTAGGCCTGTTTCGACCGCTTCAGGATAGACTCCGGAATGCGGTTGTGCACCAGCCGCTTCAGTAAATATTTTTCGTTCAATCCTTTCAACTTCAATCCGGAGGGTACACCGGCCAGGAACTCCATCACCCGGTGGTCCAGGAAGGGGTACCTCCCTTCAATAGAGTTTGCCATCCCCATCCGGTCACCCTGCGAGGAGAGTAAATATCCTGACATAAACACGGTCGCTTCCAGCCACTGCGCTTTTTCGAGCGATCCCCAATCCGAAAATCCTTCCGGCAAAATGGAATGGATCTGCTGCTTCGGATCGTAGCCGTTCATTCCTGCTGCAAAACCGGGTGACAGGTGGCGCGTGATCTGACCGGAATTGTTCCAACGCAGCAAATGTGAATAGAGGGGATCATCCGTATCCTCCAGCCTGAAACCAAAGAACATCTTCAGCATATTGGCATTGGCGTTCCGCATCTGTGGCAAGTATGGATAAAGCTTGGTGAGCAGCAACGGCCGCAGGGAAGACTTTGGCTCCCGGGCCCAGAAACGGCGGACCTCACTCTCCTTGAAAATATTGTATCCGGCCAGCATCTCGTCGGCACCCTCGCCGGTGATCACTACTTTGATCCCGTGTTCCCTGACCAGCCCCGACAACATCATCATGGGTGTGGGTGCCGTGCGGATCATGGGGATCTCCGAGTGCCAGACTACTTTGGGGAATTGCTCTGCGATGTCTTTCGCGGTGCAGTTGATCGAACGGTGGTTCGTATTGAAATACCGCACAGCATCGCCCTGGTAGGAACTTTCGTCGAAATCCTTCTCTCCAAAAGTAATGGAAAAGGTGTTCAGCACTGAGGGCTCCACCTGTTTGATATAAGAAACTGTTGCCGAGGAATCGAGGCCTCCTGAAAGGTAAGCAGCCACCTCCACATCGGCGCGTAGTCGCAGACGGATGGAACTGGTGAACAGTTCATTGAATTCCTCCAGGATCTCCTCCAGGCTTCTCCCGGGACGCTGTTGATCGAACCGCAGCTGCCAGAAACGTTCCACTTTCAGTCCGTTTTTATTCCAGACCAGGTAATGCCCTGGGGGCACTTCGCTGATGCCTTCAAAGACGGACGCCGGGGTGATGGTGGTCCAGTAAGTCATCATCTGCAGCAATCCCTTCCGGTCGAAACCACGCTCCACTGCCGGATTCTCAAAAATACTCTTGATCTCCGATGCAAACGTCAGGGCCCCGTCCTGGTAATGATAGAACAACGGCCGGATCCCCACCCGGTCACGCGCCATGAAAAGCTGTTCTTCTTGATTGTCCCAGATGGCGAAGGCAAACTGGCCATTCAGCATCGAAAGGCAACGGCTGCCATATTCAGCATACAATTGCACCAGCACCTCGGTATCGGATGTAGTCCTGAACCTGTATCCTTTTGCTTCAAGGTCCTTTTTCAGCTCAATATAATTGAAGATCTCGCCGTTGAAGACGATCCAGAAACGTCCAGAAGCATCTGAAATAGGTTGCTGTCCGCTCGAAAGGTCAATGATACTGAGCCGGACATTTCCGATCGTGGCTTTCGCGGAATGGTACATGCCACTTTCGTCCGGACCCCGGTAGTGGATCCTGGAAAGCATCCGCTTCACCAGCTCCTTTCTCTCGGGCGGCGCAGCGGTATTGATCATTCCGGCGATGCCACACATATTATTCTATGCTGCCTGGGCCTGTTTCTTCATCACAAATTCCGTGATGGCGTTGATGGATTCAAAATTCTCCTCCACCATATCTGCATCCGAAGTCTGTATCTTGAAGGTATCCTCCAGGTAAGTAATGAGCATCACGAGTCCCATGGAATCCAGGAACCCGTTCTTAAAGATCAACACATCATCCGTAATGTTCTCCTTGCTGGAGAATGCATTGTCATACACGTATTGAAAAACACCTTTTCTGATTTCTTCTTTGTCCATGCTTGTATTTAATTAAACGCTTGTTATATTTTTCATTCAACAGGAGATCAAAATTAACCAAAATCTCCCTTTACAATAACTTCAAACGCAAATATTCAGAGAAGGTTGCCGGGTTTTACACGGAAAGACAAATTTTTCCTGTAAACCGACGGAAAACAATTGCTTACAGTCATTGAAGGATTGAATACGTTCATGGAAGAAAACAGGCTTTCATGGAAGAAAACGCTATAAGCAGTGCGATTTTTTTAATTCCCTTTGTCCTGAATTATTATTACTCTACTTTTATACAGTTTTAATCAAACCAATTCATCGATTTGTCATAATAGATGCACCAAATTGCCTGTTCTGACGTATAGTATGACTAATTTTAAGTTCGAAGTTCGAAAGCCCGATTGACCAGATGGAAGACCTGTACATACAAGCGACGAAAAAGACGCCTGGAGTGGATCTCTCCAACGGCGTGCTGGAGTTTACCGGCAGGTCAATGATCGAGAATACCAGGGACTTTTATGAGCCCATCTACGCATGGACATGCAAATACCTGGAAGATCCTGCCGAGATTACGGTTGTTACAATGAAGCTCGAATATATCGATGCAGCCTCGGTGAAATCCCTGATGAACCTGCTTCAACTGCTGAAGGGTGTCGAGGAGCGCGAACTGGTATTCATGGTGAACTGGTATTACAGCTATGGCGACCTGGAGATGCTGCAGCTGGGGGCGATCATCCAGGACCGGCTGGAGATGGAGTTTGATTTTACTGAATTTGAACCTACGAATTCATTGAACGATTGAAAACGAATGCAACACATGAAACCATTGAAACATATGTGCGTATCTTTTACAGATGTATTCAACAATAAATATTCAGGATTGTATATATTAGCCACGATGTTTACCCAAAACGTCTAAACCAAAGAGGAGTGTCATGAACAAGGAGCCGTTGTCAAAAAAAGAACTGGAACACCTGTGTGTCCAGGAGGGGATCATCCTCGAGCGACATGATCCCATCAACAACTCGACTTTCTACCTTCCCAACCTGCAGAAGATCGGGATCATGATCCGCGAGTTCGATTTCATCGTGGAAGGAGCCTCAAGGGGAAAAGCGATCAACGAGATCAGTAAGATCGAACGGTTCCTGCACAAGCACGATAAAGATCCCAACCTGCAGAACGAAATCCTCGCAACTAACTATTCCCAGGCTTCCATCTACCTGGAAACAAAAAAGGACCTGATCTCCGACAAAAACTCGGAAAACTGGAGCTACATTTTTACGAAATATTTTTCCCTGGAAGATATCTACAACTACTTCCATAAAGAAGAAGGTGCATCCAGCTTTTTCCGCAGGTTCAGGATCTTCAAGGAGATGATGGAGATCAACTACTACATCAAACTCATGGACTACCTCCAGTCGCAGATTGAGCTGTTCATCCCCCTCGACGATGACAAGGAGATCCCGTTCAAGGTCGACACCCTGGAATTCACCATCTACCTTTTCCAGAAAATGGGAATGCTGGAGACCATGAAGGAAAAGATGAAAGAGCATTACTACGTGAATGGGTCCAAACTGCTTACCACCATGCTTGGGAAACCGACCTCCACCTGGAAATCCATCAACAACATCCTCTGGGATATTGACCATAACCCGGATGAAAGCATCATCACTGACAAGACACTTGAAGAGAAACTCAGGGAGATCCTCTTCCATTATAAAATTGACCTGAGGTAGCATGTAATTCAGAAAGATTTCGTAAATTCATTTTCGATTAGGAATTAAAAAGGCAATAAGCCACATTGCTTTCTCCTGGTAATGAAAACCTTATGAAAGATTTTATACTTGAACCTAAAGATGACTCACTCGCCATAGAATGCAGGGACGGCAGCATCAGCATGCACGGAAATTCCATCCTGGCCTATCCCAAAAAATTCTTTCAGCCGGTTATGGACTGGGTCACAGAATATGTTAGCCAACCGGCCGACAGAACTGATGTGGTGCTCAGGTTCGATTATATCGACACGGCATCGGTGCAATCAGTCTTCGATATCCTGAAACTGCTGAAAAAGATCCCGGATTGGGAAGAGAGCGTGCTGGTGAACTGGTACTTCGAATTCGACGACCCGGAACTGCTGGAAGTCGGTGAGATCATGGAGGCCCGGCTGAAACTGAAGTTCAACTTCGTGGAATACAAGAAGAAAGAGGAAGAAGAGGAGGAAGATTGAACCTGTCAGCAGGGAAAAGATTGGATTCTGCATTAGGGAAAACGCAATGAATGAGAAATCTTTTCCTGAAAAATTCAATTTTTTATAATTCCTGGCTATTTTTCAGCAAAGCGAATTGCTTTCTGGTATTATTTGGAGTCTGTCAATAGAGTCAACGTGGCTGGATCATAAAGTTCGAGAACAAG
>CAYOSB010000073.1:5780-15451 GCA_964406495.1 uncultured Bacteroidaceae bacterium
AGGCACGTAAAAATTATAAACCGCAGTATACTAATGTATTCGAGGATTTAGAATTTTTGCAGTAACGCTGTTATCGGACTTTATGGACAGACACTATTTGGCTATCGCGCTCCGTCCAGGGCAATTCAATGTTGATAATAAACCTCTTACATCGTTATGATTGACCAAAACAGGAATATAATCACCAAAAAATATGACTTTCGGTGATTATATTCACTAAAAGTTAGTAAATTGATCGGAAAAAACATGTACAAAAGATACATTGAGGAGAGAATTTTACATAGAATCGGTACTGGAAAAGCAATATTGGTCATTGGTCCCAGGCAGGTAGGAAAGACTACCCTTTTAAAAACCATATTGAGCAGCAAGGAGTATCTTTTTCTTGATGGTGATGATCCAAAAATAAGGACACTGCTTAATAGCCCGAATACGGCAGAAATCAGTAACATTATTGGCAGGTTCAAGTATGTATTCATTGATGAGGCTCAAAGAATCAATGATATTGGCCTAACAATGAAAATAATCACTGATCAGATGAAGGATATCCAGCTATTTGCCAGCGGTTCTTCCTCATTTGATTTGTCAAACAAAATTAATGAACCGCTCACAGGAAGAAAGTGGGAATATCAGCTTTATCCAATAAGCTGGGAAGAGTACGAAAATCAGCATGGATATGTGTATGCGGAGCAGCAACTGGAAGACCGGCTTTTATATGGATTTTATCCCGATGTGCTGAATAACCCGGGTGAAGAAATAACTATTCTAAAAAACCTGGTAAATAGTTATCTGTATCGAGATATCTTAGCCTATGCAGATATAAGAAAGCCGGAGATATTGGATAAATTGGTGCAGGCGCTTGCATTACAGGTAGGCAGTGAGGTGAATTATTCAGAGTTAGCTCAGACCTCAAACGTTGATAAGAATACAATCATTAAATACATTGAAATACTGCAAAAAGGATACGTAGTCTTTAAACTTGGAAGCTTCAGTAAAAATATCCGCAATGAAATAAAAATGAATAAAAAGATATATTTCTATGACAATGGCGTCAGAAATATGGTAATCGGTAATTTCGATCCGCTGGAATTGAGGAATGACAAAGGGGCGCTATGGGAGAATTTTTTAATCTCTGAAAGAATTAAACAAATTGAATATAAACAGAGTCTGGCTAAAACATACTTCTGGAGAACAAAGCAACGACAGGAAATAGACTATGTCGAGGAAAATGCAGGTAATATAACAGGGTACGAGTTTAAATGGAGCGATAAAAAGAAAGTGAAGTTGCCGCGAAAATTTTTAGAAACTTACAATGCAAAAGACCATGTGATCCATAGAAAAAACTTCCGGGAATTTGTGATTATATAAATTACCCTGGTTGAGTAATTATGTGCCTTGCAGCTAATTTACCAAATAAGTACCTTCTCCAATCAACCCTCCCCCTGTACATCATTGAATATCAATTATCCAATAAAAATGGCCGGGGTCAGCATGAAATTGCCACCTAAAGAAAGTACATTGCAAAAAATATGTGGACCATGTAAACCATCTTCAAACTTATTTGTTACTTTTAGACAACAAAGCAACCACTTCAAGCTTCATGAAAGAATTAACGATCGAGCAAACCAAAGATTCCCTTGGAGTAAAATGTTCTCCCAAAGGAAAGATAGAGATGGAAGGCAATTCCATCCTGGCCAATGCCAATAAATTCTTTTCACCCATCATTGATTGGGTGGATGAGTATATCAAGGATCCTCAGAAACAAACCGAGATTACCCTGAAGTTCAATTACGTTGATACCGCATCGGTGCAGGGAGTCTTTGACGTGCTCAAGCGGTTCCGCGAAATACCTGACTATGAGGACAAGGTGGCTGTGAACTGGTACTTCGAATTCGACGATCCCGAACTCCTGGAAGTCGGCGAGATTATGGAAGGCCGCCTGAAGATCAAGTTCAACTACGTAGAGTTTAATGAGGGGTAGGCTGCGTGCACCTCAATACCCCGGATTCTGTGTCATATACGGATTTGTATCTATAACCGACTGGGGAATCGGCAAGAGGGTCTGGTGTTCCTGGATCACAAGAATCTCACCTGCCTTATCAAAGCGTTTCAGGATTGAAAGGGTTACTCCCTCCTTTTGCATAAGATCCATCCAGACATTATAAATATCATCAAGTGTGGGAGTGGAATTGGCCGTCTGTGTAAGAAGCATGTATAGATCACCGGCACGTGTCGGATTGTCCAGCCTGAGAGCACATTCCATTGCGATCATCAACTGTTCTGTGTAATGCGCCACAGGCACTACCGTGCCTTTATCGTAGGTCAACTGGAAGGTCATGTCCTGAATAGATGTATACGCCAGGATGTTATCATAACTGCCCAGTGTTGAGTATTTGTTGTCCAGGTCCATGGCATATTCTGCACTGTTCATGATAGCTTCAACCCTCAGATTGGCACTGGTCCAATCACCCAGCATTAAATCCACTTTTGACCACAGGGCCATGGCCCCCCACTTGTCGATCCGGACCTTATCCTTTTCCGCGCCATAATCACCAGGAAGGTAGTCAGAAGCATATGACAGATCATCATGGATCAGAGCTGTAACCTCCGCAACCGTTGACCTGGGTATTTGTGTATAGGAATAACCGGGGTAAATGGGCACCTCCCCAAACCGGGAGACCAGGATAAAATACGCATATGCACGGAGGGCCCGGGCCTCTCCTATCGCAGCAAATTTCGTAAAATCATTGAGATCAGTTAAAGGAACACTGTCAATGATGGTATTTGCATTGAATACCAGGTCGTAAGCAATATTCCACAGTTCAGCTATTTGTGCATCGCTACTTGTAATAGTTTTGTTGGCTATGTTATTCCAGTCAGGTGAAGGAGCAGTATATTCCCCACAAAAAATACCATCGATGAGCCAGGCCTGTTCAGTCAGCTGCGACAGCAGGGTATATCCCGCGCTAAGTGCGCTGTCATAATCATAGTCCACAGCAGGCGGGGGAGGTGGTTCCTCTTCATTGAAATCATAATAATGCAGCGTACCACGGTAATATGCACTGATCACCTCATCATTCTCTCCCACTGCATTACACTCAAACGTATACACATCTCCTTCGATGGCAATCGTAGCTTCACCTGATAAAAACCTGAATCCTTCCAGGTCATTTAGATTGGTATTGTTATCACAGGCAGACCAGCTGGAACTTACATAGGTGCCTCCTTCCGGGATCGAATAGTCCACGAATTGGAGACAATCATCGTCATTGAAAACTCCATCATTGTTCACGTCAATACTGTCGCAGATGACTGTATCCCTAATAAATGTGGAAAAAGGGTATAATCCGGGTAAGATTGTATCCAATTCACTTAGTATTTCAAGGTAGAGGACCGCCCCGGAGCCTTCTGTATCCATTGTTTCCCAATTTATCTTGTGGCCGGTCCCCAGCAAATAAATGGAATGATAGTAAGTACCATCCCCATTATAATCTCCATTATTTGTCAGGATACCATCTTCCAGTTCATATTCATCATCATTTATTTTAAGAACTGAACCCGTAGGTTGCGAGGCGGTATCCTTTACACACCTGACACCAAATCCATATCGTTTATTATCGGCCCGTTGTGTGAGATCGGCCCGGTTGTATCCTATATTCCTGTTCCAGGCATTGTCCTGGTTATATTGAGAAGTTGAAGACGTCCACCAATATGCTCCACCTCCGATTCCATTGAATGCGCCATAATTCCTGCGCATACCCCCGGGTAGTGCTTTGAATCCAGCCAGGTCGGTTGCCCCGGTATTGGGCTCGGTCCAGTGTGCAGTACCTTCTTCTTTCAATCGTCCGCCGGCA
Source organism: uncultured Bacteroidaceae bacterium (assembly GCA_964406495.1). GTDB lineage: Bacteria > Bacteroidota > Bacteroidia > Bacteroidales > M55B112. Next base: position 9,632 of record CAYOSB010000073.1, read on the forward strand.
TATTCAAAGCCTCCCAATCGGTCGCTTAGCGATGTCCATTCCGCATCTGAAGGCACATACCAGCCTGAAGGGCATAGTTTTCCAGTCTCGACCGCATACCAGTTGTAGATCGCACCGTATGTGGCGGAATAGTTTGCCGAATCATTATCATACCAGCAATAACCCGGACCTGTCAGGTTATTCCATTCGGTATTATCCTCCACCTTTGGAATGGGTGTGCCATCTGAGTAATGCGTGACTTTGAGATCCTCGGCCATCCACCATTTATCCCATAGTTGAACGGTTCGGTATGTGTTACCGTCGATATCTGTAACATTTCCAGTCTCAGAATGGATGATGGTTACAAAACTCCGCTCGTTGCCCAGGGCCTCTCCGGATGCATTGATGGCATAGGCCCGGTAATAATAGGATGTTGAGTGTTGAATGTCCTGAACAATCAATGATATATCACTGCTTGCATATGCGCCCGCCACTTTGGTGCCGGTTAAATGCGGATCCGGTTCTGTACCGAAATAGATTCCAGTCTCAGTCACAGGTGTACCCCCTTCGTGGGTGATCCTCCAGGATACTGTTGCCGATGTCTCTGTGGTTTCCGAAGCATACATGGTAATGATTGACGGAATGGTCCCTGGCACTCCTTCATCTTTGATACAACGTATAGAAAACCCAAACCGTTTGTCCGGATCGGCTGTCATGAGATAAGAACTAAAAGAGCTTACAAACCAATACCAGGCATCATGTTCATCTGAATGAGTGCTCGTCCACCAGTGTGCATCCGATCCCAGGAAGCTGGATCCGTCATAATACAGTTTTGAACCTGCAGGCAGCGCAGTAAATCCGCTTTCATTGGTGGCTCCTTCATTGGGGCTGTCCCAGTGTTCGGTGCCGGCTTCTTTCAATTTGCCCCCGGCCAATTCCCTGCCTCCAAGATGGGCCATCAGTGAATCCCATTCTGCACTTGTTGGCAGGTACCATCCTGCAGGACAAATATTTCGCCTGTCAGATGCTGCATACCATGTATATAGTCTCCCGTAAACCGGTACATTTTCCAGGTTGTCATCATACGCAAACCTGTAGGATGGCTCCATTTCTTCACTATAATCTACAAGACCTGTTCCATCAGGGATTTCATCTCCATTTTGATAATGTGTTGTTCTTAAATTTTCTGCCATCCACCAGCGATCTCCTATGCGCACAGTTTGATAGACATTTAAATCAATATCCATCACTGATACCGTGTCAACAGGCAGATCATCAAACAGCTCAAATACCAAAGGATTGTTTTCACTAACCTTCACAAATGCCGGCGTCGAGTATAGCTTGTCTTTAAAAACCATGATCCGCACGCTGTCTCCCTTGTTCACTTTAAAGTCTGGTCCCTGGTACAGTGCCTTGGTCCATAATTGGTTCGTTCCCCCGGGAATCCCTTTTTGCAGGTATATCTTGAGAGATCCCCTGTCGCCTGCACCGATTCCCTTAAATACCCTGGTTACTTCCTTTGATTGAATTTTTACAAAAAACATTGCATTTGTACCCGCGTGAACAGAAATAGATCCTTTGCCCGCAGCATCATTCAGCGTTGACTGACCGACCATCTGTCCGTTTATATTATAAATTTCAATGATCCCATTTGTAACATGTTCGTCTGAACAGGCGATCACCAGTTCTCCCGGTACGCATCGCAGCATTTTGAAACCTGTACTTTTATTAAAGACCTGGATCCCTGAGGGCTCGACAATCTCCTGGGTTGTCAGGTTGATCACATAATCCTGGACATCCGGCAGTTCATTGAACTCCAGGCTGGTATTATTCGTAAAGTTCTTGAAATGGATCGAATCGAGCGCAACCTGACTGCTCTCGTATTGGGCGCTGATCTGAAACACAATATCCTGGGCGGAGACAGCCAGGCTGAAAGATAGCAGGATGACCGGAACGAAATGTGTGAGGGTAGCTTTCATAAGATATAGTTTTACATTTCACTTAAACCGAAACATCATACATTTATCATCGCTTAATGAATCTTGTTCTGTAAGATTTGTCAAACGATTTAAGTTGGATCATATAAAAACCTGGGGGTAGTGAAGAAATATCTATACCCTCAGGATTGCTTTCAATCTTCGTCTGAAACACGATCTCTCCCTTAAGTGTATTGATCTCAAGTTCTGTTAGCTCAATGGTTGGCGACGAGATATGAAGCTTATCATGCGCTGGAACCGGATATACAGATATGCTTTCGAAGATATCTGAAGACACCGATGTTGGCAGAACGACGATTGTTATACTTTCTGAACTTGTACAGGAAGCTACTTTAGTTGTTGCAGTTACAGCGTAACTTGTTGTCTCTGAAGGTGTATCATTTACAATAATTTTATCGCTGAAATACTGCTGGTTATCAGGCTCCGGCTCGATTGTAATAAGCAAATTATCCATGTTACCAAAAATCTTAAACGTCGCAGCTTCTCCTGAATGTATCGTATCAGGTTCACTGAGTGTGATGTCTGCCGATTCCGATATAATTGATACTGTATCCTTATTTGCACACCCATTACTATCAGTTACCTCTAATATATATTCAGATTCCTCCTGGGCTGGCACAACTTCCGGATTTGTTTCGTTATCTCCACCTATATCCATTGGTTCCCACTGATACGTAAAGGGAGGCGTTCCACTGCTTCCTGCTGGATTTCCACCCAATATGGCAGATTCACCCGAACAGATTACCTGATCATTACCTGCGTCTGCTTGAGGTATCCCTTTTACTTCAACAGTAATTTCATCAGAGGCAAGTATGTTATCCCCTTCGATCAAGTGTACCTGGAAAGTAATGGTTTCAAGGGGCATTGCCACCGGATTTAATTTTGTTGTATCATCAAGATATTCAGATGCATCCCATGCAATGCGCTGATTATCTCCTAGATTCGAAATGGTTGGTGATCCACCCAGGATTACTTCTTCGCCTGAACAAATACTTGTACCTTCACCAGCACTGATTACGATTGGGTTAGCCACTCCGGTGATTGAAACATCATCAATAAACCAGCCAATGCTTTCATAATGGTGGATAATCCCTTCCGGATCCTCCGTATTGTCCACATGGAAAAATCCAATTCTTACAGTATCTCCGGCATACTCAGAAATATCAATGCGGGCATGATGCCAATCCGGGACATGAGAAGTATTATGCTTGATGGTCGTCCATTCCGACCATTCATTGCTATCCGGGTTCAGGGTTTGAATTTGAACATCTCCATAGTCTGATGCTGCAAAATTGTAATATTGTTGGTACCGTAAAAGGATCTCACCAAATTCTGGTTCCTCCTGAAGTATGATTCTCGGGCTGACTAATCTACTGTCTGGACCATACAAATAATTCCCTTTCAGTACCGTCCCGGCAAGTTTTTTACCACTGTATGCAGAATCAGGCTGCGTAGCAGGTGTCCCGATCTCCCAGATACCATCCTGTGAGAACCAACCACTATAACTTCCTTCAAAATCTTCAAATCCAGTAAAATAAGGAATTTTATGAGTGATTATCGTAAAATCGTCAATGTACCAGCCGGTACTTTCAGAATGATGGACAATGCCCTCAGGATCTTCGGTTTTATCTGTATGTAAAAAGCCTATACGGATGGTATTCCCTGCATAATCTGACAAGTCAATTTTAGCATAGTGCCAGTTTGTAATATATCTTCTGAATATATCCAGGTCTGTCCAATCAGACCATTCCTTTGAGGTATCATTCATCACCTGGACCTGGACTTTCCCATAATCTGAGGACGCATAATTAAAAAACTGTTGGAACCTTAATTCAATTTCTTCATCATCAGATATTTCCGGTAGAGAAATCCTGGGACTTACCAACCGACTGTCCGATCCATATAGATAATTCCCATCAAGCACTGTTCCCATGAGGTTTGAGCCACTGAATGCTGTATCTGGTCCGATAGAGGGGCTGCCAATATTCCATATTCCATCTTCGGAATACCAACCTCCTGCGCCATTTTCAAAGTTCTCATATCCACTGAAGATGGGTATTTTTTGTTGGATGATACTAAAATGATCCAGGTACCAGCCAAAGCTCTCATAATGATGCACAATACCAACAGGATCCTCTGTAGCATCCTGGTGAAAAAATCCAAGACGGATAGTTTGACCGGAATATTCCGAAAGAACTACCCTGGCATTGTGCCATCTTGATATATGAGCGCTAAAGACATCTAAGTCGGACCATTCAGACCATTCTTTAGTATCCGCATTGTACGTTTGGATCTGAACATATCCCCTGTCTGCTGCTGAATAATTAAATATTTGCTGGAACCTCAGGAGGATTTCCTCATCTTCCCCTATGGAAGGCAATACAATGCTTGGACTGATCAGTCTGCTATCAGGACCATATGGATAATTCCCTGACAAATATGTCCCGACCAGGTTAGTTCCTGCGTATGCAGAATCAGGCCATACTGTTGGAGACCCTAGATCCCAGATGCCTTCGTCTGACCACCAATTTCCCCAGCCATTTTCAAAATCCTCTGACCAGATAAGAGTGGTTTGAGCATGCATAGTAAATGTCAATGCTGCGAGCAGCAAAATAACTGTTGATGTAAAAGGTTTCATGACCAGGAATTTAGTTAATAATTCTGCGGTGCTGTCTGTATCGCTTTTACAGCGAGCTCATTGAGCAATCAGTAATTTAAATAAATAAATGGCCCATTGATGATAATTTTTATAAATGCTGACCGATTGGTGGTGAACATCAAATAAGGTGATCCGAAAATTATTTGAAGAGTTCAATAACCCTTTGAAAGTTCTTATATATCAATAAATAAGACATCCCTGGCTGAACGCATAGTGGATAGATGCGGTTCAGTCAGGGAAGCTTTATCAGGGAAGCGTTACTGCAATTAAAAATGAAACGTAAGCAATATTGCGCCACCAAGATTATCAAGGTCCACTGAAATCACCGTTGTTGAGCTATTTGTCTCATTGTTCACACTTGAAAGCAATGAGCCACCATAGCTGAATTGTCCTCCCAGGGACAATTTTGGAGCAATAAAATATTCGGAACCTACGAAGACTTGAAGAAAAAATCCCAATCCAACCTCATCCTGGGACACATTGTCGTTCTCATCTGTTCGCTTATTCTTTTGAAAAAGAAATCCTCCTTCACCTCCATAAAATCCCTGCAGGCGGCCTGAACCCATTCGTTGATAGAAAGATACCCAACACAATTAAAGTTGTAATCAATCTTTTCATCATTTTAAAATTTAAGGGTTAGTATTCGAAAAAAATATTTAATAATTCTAGTTGGATTGGAAATGTACTGATATTAAGGATATTAAGCAAATTATTCTCTTTTAATTATTTATCCAACAGTAAGCAATTTCAAATTTTCCTTTGTAATACCAGGAGCTAACTCCTTATGCTGAGTGCAATTCTCGAGTTCAATTATTTAATATCAAACAGCAAGCGCTTCTAAAAGATGGATGATTTTATACTTAAATAAGAAGTTCAATAAAAACATTAATACTACCTAATGTCATTTCATCTTTGAGATTTACAGGACCAAATCAGGGATAAAGAAGCCCAAATGGAATTATTGGCACTGCTTTAACTTGTGTTCCCCAATTTCCTGACTTCATGTCGGAGTATACTGAAATATCGATTTGACAGGTTTGACAGGATTTTTTTCGTGAGAGGTTTATTCATTTATTATGAATATTTAAAACTCAAAATTTCATGAATTCAATAAAAATGGCTCCATCTCCATTACTGAAGTTTCCTAGTTGATAAATTGTTGATAATGAGGTAAATAAATATAGA
>CAYOSB010000074.1:0-15448 GCA_964406495.1 uncultured Bacteroidaceae bacterium
GCCACCAAGGAGCAGGTGCAGGAGCTGGTTGACCGGCTTAAATATAAGCCCAACGCCATTGCACTCAGTCTGCGGAGCCAGAAATCCAATGCGATTAGTGTAATCGTGCCACAGATCGTACATCATTTCTTTTCATCGGTGATCTCCGGGATCGAGGAGGTGGCCCAGGGACATGGATACAATGTGATGATCTTCCAGTCCAATGAGCAGTACGAGCGGGAGGTGGCAATTACCCAGGCCATTGAGTCCAATCGTGCCGAGGGCGTGCTGGTATCCATCTCCAAGACGACCAAACAATTCGGTCATTTCAGGGAACTGACAGACAAGGACTTTCCATTGGTTTTCTTCGACCGGGTATGCGAAGAACTGGAGACCGACAAAGTGGTCGTCGATGATTTCAACGGGGCAATGAACGCAGTAGAATACCTGCTGAATACAGGTTGCAGACGCATTGCACACCTGGCAGCTCCCCAACATTTGTTGATTGGTTACCGCAGGCAGCGGGGCTATATTTCTGCGCTGGAGAAGAATGGGATCGAAGTGGATGATGACCTGATCGTGAAATGTGATACCATCGAGGAGGCCGCAGAGGTGATTCCCAGGCTGATGTCCCTGACCAATCCGCCGGATGCCATTTTTGCGGTGAATGACATGACGGCCGCCGGGACCATCAATGCACTTAAAAAGCTGAATTACAGGATACCTGAAGACGTTTCGGTGATCGGTTTTACGGATGGACTGGTATCTACAGTGACCGATCCACCGCTGACAACCATCAGTCAACATGGATTTGAGATCGGCAAGAAAGCAGCGGAGATGCTGCTGGACCGGATCATGCACCCGGGCGCGGCCAAGAAACCTTCCACAGAGGTGATCAAAACAGAACTGGTGGTTCGTGGAACCACAAAAACGCCGGTAAAGGCATAGTGAAATGATCGTCTGAACGCTTTTACTAAAAATTTTAAAAGGCGTTCCGCAAACGTTTGCAATCTGATGTTTCGCAATAGTAACAGTACATTCAGAAAAATTTATTGTAAGAAAAACTTGCTTTGTAAATGCTTTTTTTAATACATTTGGGCTGGACTTAGGTCCATCCGATAAATGATTTTTGCATACAGATCTCTGAAATCACAGGAATTGTGGTCAGGGATTTTTTTGTGCCTGCCTGTTAGCATTTCCGACATTGTTTAGATTGTATGAATAGTACAGCATCCTGGAAATACTGTTTTCCGGGAGTGAAAAAAATGAGATAACTATGAAAAAGCCACGGCTCAGCTTCTGGCAGATCTGGAACATGAGTTTCGGATTTCTGGGAATCCAGTTTGGATTCGCATTGCAAAATGGAAATGTCAGCAGGATCTTTCAGACCCTGGGAGCAGAAATTGAGAGTATTCCGATTTTGTGGATCGCTGCACCGGTAACGGGGCTGATCATTCAGCCCATTATCGGACATATGAGTGACAACACATGGACACGTCTTGGACGCCGACGGCCATTTTTCCTGGTAGGTGCGATCCTGGCCTCCATTGCACTGATCATCATGCCCAATTCCCCCTACCTCTGGTTTGCTGCCGGAATGCTCTGGATCATGGATGCTTCGATCAACGTATCCATGGAGCCATTCCGGGCATTTGTGGGAGATATGATGCCGGATGACCAGCGCACCATCGGGTTCACCATGCAGAGTTTTTTTATTGGCATTGGCGCATTCGTTGCTTCCTGGCTGCCGTATGTCCTCACCAACTGGTTCAATATTTCCAACACTGCACCCGAAGGACAAATCCCCGATACGGTGAAATTATCCTTTTACTTAGGGGGAGCTGTATTTTTGCTCGCGGTGGGTTGGACGGTCTTCCGGAGCAAGGAATACTCTCCTGAAGAACTGGCGGCTTTTGAAGAGGAAAGCACCGGGGAGCAGGGCGGAATCGTGTCTGACGAAGTGCAGCCAGATCCGCTATCCACATACCTGCGAAGGGGAATCCTCTGGACGGTAGTCGGATTGATCCTGGCCTTCCCGGTTTACTATTTCAAACTTGACGAGGAGTTGTATGTACTTGCCGGGGGATTGTTCCTTTTCGGGATCCTTCAGCTGGTTACTTCAGCTTTCGTTTCACAGAATAAAACGCAGAACGGCCTGGTGAGCATCATCACCGACCTTTACCGGATGCCGCCCACAATGGCACAGCTGGCCGTGGTGCAGTTCTTTTCATGGTTTGCACTTTTCTCCATGTGGATCTACATGACTTCAGGGGTCACGGATCATCTTTACGGCACTACCGATCCGCGGTCGGATTTGTATGGAGAAGGGGCCAACCTGGTGAGTGGAATGATGGGATGGTACAATCTTTTTGCGGCAGGTTTCGGTCTGGTGGTGTTGCCTTTCCTTGCAAAGTTGTTCAACAGGAAAATCACTCATTCCATTGCATTGATCGTAGGAGGGATCGGTCTTGCATCCATCTATTTTCTCGGCGATCCGAAGTATATGATCTGGTCCATGGTGGGTGTGGGAATGGCCTGGGCAAGCATCCTGGCAATGCCCTATGCAATCCTTACAGGTTCCCTCCCGGCAAAAAAGATGGGTGTATACATGGGAATATTCAATTTTTTTATTGTAATCCCCCAGATCGTTGCAGCAAGCATTCTCGGATTCATGGTAAAATCGCTGTTCGACAATCACAGTATTTATGCATTGCTGGTGGGTGGTGGTTCGTTGCTTATTGCCGCCATACTGGTAGTATTTGTAAAAGATGTGAAAAGATAAAGGATCTGAAACTACATCAAAGAATATTTAATGCAAAGGAATTATGAATAGTTATTATACAGTTGACGAATGGAGTGTGGTGGAGGAACAATTCGACTCAGCTATGCAGGAGGCCTCGGAAAGCATATTCAGCCTTGGAAACGGGCGCATGGGCCAGCGGGCCAACTTTGAGGAAGCATACTCCGGCGATACCCTGCAGGGCAATTATGTAGCAGGGGTCTATTATCCTGATAAGACCCGTGTGGGATGGTGGAAGAACGGGTATCCTGAATTTTTCGCCAAGGTACTGAACGCTCCCAACTGGATTGGGATCGACATAATGATTGATGGTATTCAGCTGGATCTGCACAAGCTGGAAGTGATCCGGTTCAGGCGTTTGCTGAACATGAAACATGGATTCCTGGAGCGGATCTTTACAGTCAGGATCGATGATTCACGAAAAGTGGAAATAAGGGCAAAGCGATTCCTGAGCATCGTGGACGATGAGATAGGAGCGATAAGGTACTGTGTTCAACCATTGGACTTTGACGCAGAGATATCCTTTACACCCTACCTGGATGGCAATGTACATAACCGGGATTCCAACTACGACGAATTTTTCTGGAAGCATATTGATTGCAATGCATGGACGGGCGGCGCAACCCTGATTTCAGAAACCCGGAAATCGGGATTCCGTGTTGCTTTTGCCATGAAATATGAGCTTTTTCTCGATGGCGTACTTCACAATCCGGATGTTGAAGTAATCAAACAAAAGGGATACGTTGCCAACAAAGTTACAGTGAATGTGCCTGCGGGAAAAGAGGCGACGATCTTCAAGTACGGATCAGTGGTCTCCTCGCTGAACTATTCCAAAAAAGCACTGGAACAAGCAAGCAGCAAGAGCATTGACAGGGCTTTTGAACAGAAATTTGACAGATTGTTCGCGGATCATATCCGGAAATGGGAAGAACACTGGTCTCATTCTGATATTGTCATTGAAGGTGATTTGAAAGCACAACAGGCCATCCGGTTCAATATTTTTCACCTGAACCAGACCTATTCGGGAAAAGATGAACGGCTGAATATCGGTCCCAAGGGATTTACAGGGGAAAAATACGGTGGAAGCACGTATTGGGATACGGAAGCATTCCTGGTACCTTTCTACCTGAGTTCAGCACCCCGGGAAGTGGCCAGGAACCTGCTGATCTACCGCTACAAGCATTTGCAGAAGGCCATTGAGAATGCAGCATTGCTGGGGTTTGGGAAAGGGGCAGCATTGTACCCCATGGTGACCATGGACGGCAGGGAGTGCCATAACGAATGGGAGATCACCTTCGAAGAGATCCACAGGAACGGAGCCATTGCCTATGCCATTTATAACTATATACGGTATACCGGTGACAGGAAATACCTTTCAGAATATGGACTGGAGGTGTTGATCGCTATTTCCCGGTTCTGGCGGCAGCGGGTGAACTGGTCCGATGTAAAAGGCAAATACGTGATGCTGGGTGTGACGGGACCCAATGAATATGAGAACAATGTGAACAACAACTGGTACACCAACCTGGTGGCGAAGTGGACGCTTGAATATACCCTGGAGGCGTTGGAGATCGTGCAGGAGGATGATCCTGAGGCATTCAGGAGAATTATCGCGAAAAGTGGTTTCAACGAAGCCCAGGAGACAGAGCGATGGAAAGACATCATTGCAAATCTCTATTTCCCCTATTATGAAGAGAAGCAGATATTTCTTCAACAGGAGGGGTATATGGATAAAAAACAATTCTTTGCTGCTGATATTGATCCCGCTGAAAGGCCCATCAACCAGCACTGGTCCTGGGACCGAATCCTGCGTTCGCCTTTTATCAAGCAGGCGGATGTATTGCATGGGATTTATTTCTTTGAAGATACGTATGACGCGGATACCATTCGCAGGAACTTCGAATTCTATGAGCCCCGGACCGTTCACGAATCATCGCTTTCTCCATGCATTCATTCCATCCTGGCGAACAGGATCGGGAAGAAAAAGCTTGCATATGAGCTTTACCTGCGTACATCGCGGCTGGACCTGGATGATTACAACAAGGAGGTGGCCGAGGGACTGCATATTACCAGCATGGGTGGTACCTGGATGTCGGTGGTGGATGGTTTTGGCGGTTTCCGCGTTAAAAACGATATGGTACACCTGCATCCGAAATTACCGGCAAAATGGAAATCTCTGTCGTTTCGCGTGATATTCAGGGATAACTACCTCAGGATGTATATCAACAATAACCGTATCACCATCGACAATGAGCACGGTCCGGCCCTGAAGCTGGTGGTAAACGGTGCGGTAAAGGAACTACCGGAGGGAGAGGTACTGGAAGTAAAGCTGCAGGAGGAAGTGGATGCATGAGCTTTCGGGTGAAACTATTTCGCCCCTTCAGGCAATGGTTCAGGACCAGGCAGGGTCCCTGGATGATGTTGGAGCCTGTAACAATTTGATGGCCCGGATCAAACGGACGACTGGTGTGAATCAGGTCATTGCGATTCCCCGGGGTTAAGCGGTGGGGGAAGGCACGTCTGCCCTTGAAGAAAGTCTACCGGTCGTATCCGACATCTTCCATCTTCAAGTTTTCGGAGATATGGATCACGTTGAATCCCAGGGATTGCGCTGACTTAATGTTATGGATGTTGTCATCCAGGAAAAGTGTCTCATTTGCCTGGATGCCCGCGGTTTTCAGCACATGCTCAAAGGCTGCTTCATCGGGTTTGTGCAACCCGGTCTCGTGGGAGTAAAAGCATTGGGTAAAGACTTCATTCAAAGGCACTCCGGCAACATCGGAAAACATTTTGCTGAATTTTTCAATATGCAGTTCGCTGGTATTACTGAGCATGTAGAGGTCATAGTCTTTTGCCAGCGATTGTAGCAGCAGCGTTCTTTTTTTCGGAACCCGGGCCAGCATGGCACACCAGGCTTCATCGAAATCCGGATCACTGAAATCCACACCGGCAAATTGCCTGATGGAATCCCTGAACTCAGCGGTGGTTACTTTCCCGGTTTCATAATTAAAATAGATATCAGTATAAAAGTTTTCCGGGTAATTGAGCAGCTCCCTTGGGAAGCCTAGGTTGAGGAATGACTCCAGTGTTCCGTTCACATTCAGGTCCAGGATGACCCCGCCCAGGTCGAAAAGGATATTTTTAAATGATGAATTGTTACGCATTTCTTTTATCTTCGTTTCGGTCAAAGGTAGTAAATACCCATTTACAAATCACAAGAGATGATACGAGTAGCTATTATCGGGGGATCCGGTTTCGAGGATCCGGACTTGTTGCGTGATCCCGACAGGGTCATTCTGAATACTCCCTACGGAGAGCCGAGCTCTGATTTTCTGACAGGGAAGATCAGCGGGGTGGATGTTGTGCTGGTTTCCCGGCATGGAAAAAACCATACGATCACCCCAACACAGGTAAACAACAGGGCAAACATACATGGGATCAGGGAGCTGGAATGTACCCATATCATTGCCACGACTGCCTGTGGAAGTCTACATGAAAAGATCAGGCCCGGCGACCTGGTGTTTCCTGACCAGTTCATTGATTTTACCAGGTTCCGGCCCAACACATTTTACGGGGAATTTAATCCTGGAGAACTCAAGCATACCCCCATGGCAGATCCGTTTGATCAGACATTGCGGGACATCATGATCCGGGAAGCTGAAAGGCTGAACTTGTCACATCATACATCAGGGACCATCATTACCATCGAGGGACCGCGATTTTCCACCCGGGCGGAATCGCATATGTTTCGTTCCTGGGGAGCGGATATTATCAACATGTCCACCGCACCGGAAGCGATCCTTGCGAATGAAGCGGATATTCCCTATGCTGCCATTGCGATGAGTACCGACTTTGACAGCTGGAAAGAGGGAGAAGAATCGGTTACCTGGGAAGCGGTACTGGACATTTTCAGCAAAAATGTCGGGAATGTCATTTCACTGATCCAGTCTGCACTGCCGGGGATTTAATCCCTTACCCAGACGGTCGTTACGGAATAATTTGTTCCGTCCATGGTACTATATGTCTCAATATAGGACAACTGCTTTTTTGTCAGCACATCGATGTTTGCAGTTGACGCGGGTGCATCACCATCAGAATTCATGATCAGCTGGTCGTCGCCGATCAGTTCCCAGGTTCCGGTTTCGGGATCTTCAGCAAGTGATAATGTCATGATGTAGCGACCACCCTCCTGGAACTCCAGGGTGGCATCGGTCAGGAATGCTTTTCCAAGTGCGACCAGGGATTTGATATCCTCGTCTTCGCTTGTGGTTGAGAAGTCCTCAAAGTCCCACACTCCGTCTGTGAGCAGGGTATTGGGATCACCGGCACAACCGGAGGTAACCAGCAGGATGGATGCGAACAGCAGTGTTGAGGCAATAGTTGATCATATTTTCATTACAGGTTGAATTTAGATTTATTGAAAAAATTTGTTCATGAATATAGGAAGAATAATTAACTTCAACTTCTTTAATAATAGATAAAACAGAGATATGCGCTTTAGAATTATGTCTACGTTCCTGTTGCTTTCGTTGCTTGTACCCGTGCTGCAAGCACAGAAAGCAGATTCCCTGCGACTTAAAAAAGCAGTCACCTACCTGGCATCAGATGCGCTGATGGGAAGGGGATTTGGCAGCGAGGGAGGACGCAGGGCCTCCTTGTATGTGCGTGACCAGTTTGCGGAGGCGGGGATTTCTCCTTTCGTGGACGGTTATTTTCATGCGTTTTCCCATCGTACAAGCGTACTGAACATTACCGGGTATAATGTGGTTGGGATCATTGAAGGCAGTGACCCGGAGCTGAAAGATGAATTTATCATACTCGGTGCCCATTACGATCATGTGGGCTGGGAACTGCAGGGTGAAGACACAGTGGTGTATAACGGTGCGGATGACAATGCTTCTGGTACAGCCTCCATCATTGAGGCAGGAAGGATCCTTGCAGGGAAAAAAGAACAGCTGGGCAGGAGTGTGCTCCTGGTGGCATTCGATGGCGAGGAAAGCGGGCTGAATGGATCCAGGGCGTTTGTGAATAAATTCATTGATACCGAAGATCCGGTGATTCCGGCAGACAAGGTTGCTGTGATGTTCAGCCTGGACATGACCGGCATGTATGCGGCCCATGGAGGGGTGGACCTGCGGGGGATTGAGTTGCTGGCAGAATCCAGGGACCTGGTTGCCGGGGCAAGTGAACAGGCAGGTGCCACGATTACCAAATCTGATGACCAGATGCCCAACCGGACGGATACAGCTCCTTTTGGCGCGATAGGCATTCCTTCGATACATGTATTTACCGGACTTGAGTCACCTTATCACAAGCCGGAAGATGACAGTGATCTGCTGGATTACCAGGGGATGGCGACCATCGTGGATTTCATGGTTGCGCTGACCACTGAATTATCAGTGGCAGATGAGGTTCCGGGATCCAGGCAGATGGAAGTGATTGCAAAGCATGGACCGATGAAGATTTTCAATCCCGGCATCACCCTGAATACCGGCAGCAGTTATCACGATTACAAGGATGATTTCTACAGGGCCAAGAGTGTGTTCGCCTATTCAGCAGGATTCATGCTGGAGACACGCATCACCCAGTGGCTGGCACTACAGCCCGAAGTGGTATACGAATGGAGCGGCAGCCAGGCCTCAGGTGGAAATATCAGGACCCATGCCGTGAAAGTGCCGGTGAGCATTCTCTTTACCACACCCGACGAAAAGGGCATGGGTGTGCGGGGGTATTTACAGGTCGGGGGGTATTATAGTTATGCCTTTGCAGGCAAGCAAAACGGAACCCCGCTTGATTTTGTGAATGATTATAATGATACAGATATTGGAGCAATGTTTGGTATGGGAATGGAAATCATGAAGGTACGTATCGGTTTTGTCTACCAGAACAGCTTTACGGATTTTAAAACTGATAACCATGTGATCAGTGCGATGAATCAGGATGTGCGTCTGCATGGCTCCTTTGCAAAACTTTCCTGGGTGTTTTAACATGGCTGAATAGTCATTGTGATGGGGAATAGGTTTCTCAGGGTGTTACGGATGGCTTTTTATGCTGATATATAGGATTGTACGAGGTAAATACGGGCGTATTCCCGGGATATTAAGATTGCTCAATTGCATTTGTATCGTGGGTAGAAATATATTATTTAAAGATTGATACGAGAAATGATCTTCCCGTTGCATCAACTGGCAAAAAGATCATTTGCAGAGCCTGTATTTTAATATCTGATCTGTTGAAATGCCGCTGAACAATGGAAAATGCACCTGAAATTATTGCGCGACAGTTCCTGAACCGTACCAATCGTCATCTTTTTCTTACCGGGCGGGCCGGGACCGGGAAGACCACGTTTTTGCGGGAGATCATGGACAAGACCCACAAGAAGGCGGTGATTGCGGCACCAACAGGGGTGGCGGCCATTAATGCCGGCGGCGTGACGCTTCATTCGTTGTTTCAACTCCCGTTCGGCACCTACGTACCATCCGCTTCTTTTCCATTACCTGAGGGAGTACATACCGAGATGCACAATCCCAGGTCACTGATGCGCAAAATGCATATGCATGGAACAAAACGGCGGCTCTTGCAGGAGATGGAGTTGCTGATCATTGATGAGGTGAGCATGCTGCGGGCAGATATCCTGGATGCCATCGACCAGGTACTTCGCTCGGTCCGCCGCCAGCGAAACACTCCTTTTGGCGGGGTGCAGGTGCTGTTCATTGGCGATCTGCTGCAGCTTCCCCCGGTGGTGAAAGAGGAAGAATGGATGGTATTGCGGAATTTCTACGAAGGGATCTTTTTTTTCAATGCCCTGGCCATCCGGGAGGAACCGCCGCTATATATTGAGCTGGAGAAGATCTACCGCCAGTCCGATCCTGAATTCATTACATTGCTGAACCATTTCAGGGACAACCAGGCCACGCAGGCCGATGTAGAGATATTGAACAGGTATTACCAACCGGATTTTTCCCCCGAGAATGACGAGGGGTATATATATCTTACCACGCACAACCGTATTGCTGATGAGATCAACCGGCGTGAACTGCAGAAACTGGGCGGGAAATCCCAGGTGTTCAGGGCAGAGATCGACAAGGATTTTAAGGAACACCAGTACCCGATTGATCCGGAGATGGAACTGAAAGAAGGAGCGCAGGTGATGTTTATTAAGAATGATATGTCTGGAGAACAACGGTTTTTCAACGGGAAGATCGGCACCGTAACGGAACTTGGTGATGACGGGATCGAAGTGGGGTTTCCCGATGGAAGTGACCCGGTACTGGTGGAAAAGCATACCTGGCTGAACAAGCGGTACAAGCTGGATCCGGAGGACAATGAGATCAAAGAAGAGGTCATGGGAACCTTTACGCAATACCCCCTCAAGCTGGCGTGGGCTGTAACGGTACATAAGAGCCAGGGACTCACTTTCGAAAAAGCGATCATTGACGTGGAGAAGGCCTTTGCACCCGGACAGATCTATGTAGCCTTGTCAAGGTTGGTGTCTCTCGACGGCCTGGTGCTTACATCGCCGGTTCCGGTATCGGGATTTGCCCAGGACAGCAATATCTCAGCCTTTGCTGCTACCAAACCTTCTGAAACGGAATTCAGTGAGATACTGGAGAAGGAAACACATCGGTATGTCAGGGACAAGATGCTGCAGTATTTTGACTTTTCGGATCTCAGGGAAGCATTTAACCACCATTTGCGCACGTACAATAAAGATGAGAAAAGGTCTGCGAAGCAGCAGTATAAAGGGAGGATCATGGCGATCATGAGCCAGTTTGATCCGCAGTATGATATTGCTGGGAAATTCCGCAAACAGGTGCTCGAGATCACCCATCTTCGCGATGAGGGATACCTGGTATTGTTGCAGGCACGGGTTCAGGCGGCGCTTGACTATTTCGAGCCGAAGATTCGGGAAGTTTCCTGTGGGATACGGTCGTTGATCAAATCACTTGAAGATGCTGTAGGGGTAAAGCAATATTTGAAAGAGCTGCATGAGCTGGAGGCTGTATTTTTCTCAAAGATCCAGCGACTTCGAAAAGCGGCAGCCCTGGTGGAGTCGGTCCTCAAAAACGAGGAATTGACAAAAGAAGATTTTACCAGTGAGCAGGAGTTGAAGGAGCGGGTCACGTTGTTGCAATCCGGGAAAAAAGGGAAAGGTGGTAAAAGCAAAGGAGTAATGGCAAGTGGAACCGCGGCCGGGAAGAAGAAGGGATCGGGGAAGAAACAGGAGAAAGGGGCTTCGGCAAAGGTGAGCTACGAGATGTTCAGGAGCGGAAAAGGCGTTACGGAGATTGCAAAGGAACGGGAACTGGCAGCAAGCACCATTGAATCACACCTTGCTTCGTTTGTTGAAAAAGGAGCCCTCGATGTATTGGAGCTCGTAGACGAAGAAAAGGTATCGGAGATCAGACAGGCGCTTGAAAAGCATTACAAAAACTCGATCACCCCGGTCAAGAAAGCCCTGGGAAAGGACTATTCCTTCGGAGAGATCAAAATGGTACTGGCTGCAAAATCCCTTCAATAGTAATTTTTTCCCGGACCTTTTGTAACTTGTGCTTATCAACCTATAAGTTACATATTATGAAAGCAAAAATTATTCTGTTGTTACTGGGAGCGGCGTTGGTTGCTTCCAATGCACAAGAAAAAGGATTTGAACGGGAACTGGAGGGATTCAGGTTCACCGAGGGACCCGCTTTTGATGCTAATGATAATCTCTATTTCACGGATATCCCGGAGTCGAAGATATATAAGTATACCCCGGATGGAGAATTGTCGGTGTACCTGGAAAATACGGGAGGGGCCAATGGTCTTTTCTTTGATGCTGAAGGCAACCTAGTGGCCTGTGCCGGGGGTGCACGCCAGGTTGTAAGGTATGACAATGATGGCAATAAGACGGTCCTGCTCGATGCGTATGAGGGTAAAAAATTGAACAGTCCGAATGACCTCTGGATCGATGATGATGGGGGAATCTACTTTACAGATCCGCGTTACGGGAACCAGGAGAACATGGAGCTGGATGGCATGCATGTCTACTATTTTCATCCCGATAAAGGGAATGCCGTCAAGGTGATTGACAATATGAATCGCCCCAATGGTATCATTGGATCACATGACGGTGAGAAACTTTATGTAGTAGATGCAGAGGTAGATGAACTCTTTGTGTTTACCATAAAGAGACCTGGTAAACTGGCGGACCAGACCCGGCTGTTATATGAGGGTGCCGACGGGATGTCCATTGATGATGACGGGAACATATACGTAACCGCTGCGAATTCCATTTTGAAATATGATCCCCGCGGGGGCATGGTCAGGCGTTATGAGATGGAGGTGATGCCCACCAACGTGGTCTGGCACGAAGGTGTATTGTGGGTGACCACACATACCGGGGAGGTCTGGAAAATGGAATTATAATGCGATCCTTTTCTTTAAAGTCATTCTAAAATAGTGGATATCAAATATTCATGAGAGGGATTTTTGCCACACGCAGCATTATTTCATAACTTTAGTTGTTCAAGCTGCCGTGGATGATCAGTAATGGTTATACAGGTACTATGAACGAATGTTAGCTGGGGACGGGATTGGATGCGCACCGGAAAGTGCGGTTGGTTAGACAGGAGAGATCATTCGTTGCTTGAAGACACACTGGCTGAACTAACGATCTGATCAATGAAAAAGCAAAAAAAAGTACTCCTTCCAGTTGTAATCATCACGTTGCTGGGCTCATTTTCCATTTCCTTTCACGCTTTCAAGAAAGCGCAATATTCCTACGATGATTTTGAAAAGCCAGGGTATTGTAACCAATGTCACGACCTGTTCTACCAGCAGTGGGACCAGGCGATGATGTCGGATGCCTATAACCATGAATGGGACGAGATCGAGTATTTCCAGCTCGCAGTGGCACATACCGAAAACGACCCGGATGTTCCTGCCGAAGTTCATGAGGGATGCAATGGGTGTCATACGCCCATGGCTTTTTTGGCCGGAGACATGCCGCCTCCCGATCCAAAGACCAATCCGCGTGCCAATGAGTCGGTGAGCTGCGATGTATGTCACAGCATAAAGGGATTTGAGGGGGAGGTACCCTTCAATCACAATTATATCATCGAACCGGGAGGTCCTAAATTCAGTGTCAGGAAAGGAGAGGTAACCTCTCCCAATCACGAGATCGACACCACGGCATTTTTGCGTACAGCGGAATTTTGCGGCATATGTCATAATGAAAAAAGTCCGCACGATGTTTGGGTAAAATCGACCCACCTGGAGTTGCAGGAGGGACCATATTATGCAGAGGGCATTGTGTGTCACGACTGCCACATGCCGGATGCACCCGGAAAAACAGCCAAAATGGGTGCCCGGTATGATGATGCGAAGATGCACCTGTTCAATGGCGCACATGATCCGGGTAAGATCAGGGGAACGGTGGAGATCAGGATGACACCTGACAGGCAGGATTATGTACCCGGGGAGCCCATGGTGCTGACGGTGACATTATACAACCAGAAAACAGGTCATAAGTTCCCGACAGGTTCCGTAGAGGACCGGATCGTGTGGCTGCATATGGAAGCAGAGGATGAAAAAGGAAATGTATACCACCTGCCGGTGGATAAGAAAGGATTTGAAGGAGAAGAATATACCATTGCCAGCGAGGAGCTGGCCTACCAGGATATGGGGGTACCATTGGGAATAGAGAATTTTGAAGGATTACGCAGGGAGATGGTCCCGGTGGGGGACCGGATCTTCAGGATGCCCTATTTTGATCCGCAGGGAAGGATGACCATGATGCAGTGGAATACGGCCTCGCTGGGTGTGGATTACCGGTTCGGACCACGGGAGACCAAGGTGGAGACCTATACCTTCGAGATCCCTTATGACGTAACACCTGGTCAGCTTACGCTGAAAGCAGTGATGAACTATCGCCTTTTGGTGAAATCCGTCGGGGAGTATTTGGAAGTTCCGGAAGAGGAATACACCGCGATGCTGGTCAACGAACAGGAAACAACAGTTACTATCTACCCATAAATATCAATTGAGATGAAATACAACAGATTTTTTTTGATCGTTCTTCTTGCGTTATTCATAGGTGAACAGGCGGAGGCTATTCCGGCTTTTGCCCGGAAATACGGCATCAGCTGCATGACCTGTCATGCACCTGCAGCTCCTAAACTGAAGGATTACGGGGACACGTTTGCAGGGAGTGGCTTCAAGCTCACCGATTACCAGGCGCCCCGTTATTTCCAGGATGCCGGTGATGACAAGCTTTCCCTGATCCGGAATTTTCCGCTGGCCCTCAGGATGGACGGATACCTGCAGGCGGAGATTTCTCCTGATGGCAAGGTAGACATGGCGGCTCCTTTTTTATTAAAGTTGTTGTCTGGGGGCGAGATATCGGACAAGCTTGCCTACTATTTTTATTTCTACATGGATGAGCATGGTGAGGTTGCCGGTGTGGAAGACGCCTACATAATGTACGACAACCTTTTTGGTACCGAGTTGGATATTTACCTGGGTCAGTTCCAGGTTTCGGATCCATTATTCAAGCGGGAGTTGCGGCTGACCTACGAGGATTACCATGTGTATACCACGCAGGTCGGGCTTTCAGATTTCAACATGAAATATGATAAGGGGATCATGCTCACTTATAGTTTGCCCACCTCTACCGATATCATGGTCGAGGTAGTGAATGGAAACGGGTTGGCAGAGTTTGGCAGCGGCGGTTTTTTTGACAAGGATCCCTACAAGAATTACCTGGGAAGGATCACCCAGGGGATCGGAGATTTCCTGAGTATTGGCGCTGTAGGATATTTTGGAAAAGAGGAGATCGGTTTTGAGACGATGCAGGTTACCAACCAGGCCTATTTTCTGGGACCGGATGCAACGCTGTCCTATTCCGACAAGCTGGAAGTCAATTTCCAGTATATTCTCCGTCATGATGACCAGGTGTTGACAGGAATGCCCGGGAATCAGATCATGTCTGACATTACTACCAACGGTATTCTTGGCGAGGTGGTATGGAGTCCGCAGGGCGACCAGAGCGACTGGTACGCGGTGGGACTTTACAATTACGTGAATTCCGATTGGGATCCTGCAGATTATCATTCAGTGACGCTGCATGCCGGGTATTTGTTACGCAGGAACCTGCGGCTGGGACTGGAATATACACAGGTCATCTCAGATCCTTCGGACACCTATGGAAGGTTGTCCTTTGGCTTTGTAGCCGGGATCTAGACCGGGGTGTTTTCGGGGAGCAGATTCATCCTTTACGGGATTTTAAAATTCCCGGTAAAGGTGAAAAAACTGTGTACTATTGGTATCAAAAATTGTTTTTTTCCTAGTTACGAAAAATTGTGTAGTGTTATTTACCGATTAGAGTATTTCATGGGAATTGTTCCTGAGCGATTCATGGAAACGGGCCCGGGCATTTCCCGGGAGGCCAGGATTTTTCCTGCGGGTGCTACGTTCAAGTGGTATAAATTTTGAAAACTATTGTAATCATCTTCGAATTTCACTAATATTGCAATCCGAAATTTCCGGAATAGTACCAGGTCCGGAAAGCTGTTTTTTTCTCAAAATACATTGGGAGAAAAACAACAACCGCCAACGCACTTGCAGCGGCGGATGTACAGGGCCCATAGCTCAGCTGGTTAGAGCACCTGACTCATAATCAGGGGGTCG
>CAYOSB010000075.1:0-15420 GCA_964406495.1 uncultured Bacteroidaceae bacterium
CCCAATTTCAGCGAAGGCCGCGACATGGGGATTATCAGGGAGATTACCAGTGAAATTGAATCAGTGGAAGGGGTAAAGCTCCTGGATGTGGATCCCGGGAAAGCTACCAACCGCACCGTTGTGACATTTGTCGGTTCCCCCCGGCAGGTGATCGATGCAGCCTTCCTTGCAGTGAAAAAAGCATCCCAGGTTATTGATATGACAATACATTCAGGTGAGCATCCCCGTTTTGGTGCCACAGACGTCTGTCCGCTGATCCCTGTCTCAGGTATCACCATGGAAGAGACAGTGGAGTGGGCACATAAGCTTGCAGAGCGAATTGGGAAAGAACTCCGGTTTCCCGTGTATTGTTATGAAAATGCTGCGCGTGAAGAGAAACGCCGGAACCTTGCCACTGTAAGATCAGGAGAATACGAAGGTTTGCAGGATAAACTGAAGGATCCCGATTGGAAACCGGATTTCGGACCGGCAGAGTTCGTGCCTAAAACCGGCACCATTGCAGTGGGAGCGAGGGATTTCCTGGTGGCATACAATGTGAATCTGAATACGACCTCCACCAGGCGCGCCAATGCCATCGCCTTCGATGTGCGTGAACGTGGCCGCGTGAAGCGGGAAGGGAATCCGCTGACCGGGAAGATCGTAAAGGACAAAGAAGGCAAGCCGGTGATGATCCCGGGTTCTCTCAAGGCAGTTAAGGGCATCGGGTGGTTCATCGAGGAATACGGGATTGCGCAGATTTCGATGAACCTGACAAATATTTCCATTACTTCTATCCATGAGGCATTCGATGAAGTGTGTAAGAAAGCGGATGCGCGGGGGATCCGGGTGACCGGTTCCGAAATCGTCGGACTTGTTCCCCTCGATGCCATGCTCGAAGCAGGCAGATATTTTCTGCGCAAGCAACAACGCTCCCTGGGGGTATCCGATGCAGAACTGATCAAGATTGCCGTTAAATCCATGGGGCTGGACGAACTCGGACCCTTCGATCCAGACGAAAAGATCATTGAGTATAAGATGAACAAGGGGAAGACTGCCAGGCTGACTGATTTAACAGTACAGGTTTTTATGGAGGAGACCGCCTCCGAATCCCCCGCTCCCGGGGGAGGGTCGGTTAGTGCATATATCGGGTCCATCGGGGTGGCCCTGGGAACCATGGTGGCCAACCTCTCCTCGCATAAGCGCGGCTGGGACGCTAAGTGGGAATATTTTTCAGAATGGGCTGTGAAAGGAAAAAAGATCCAGGAACGGCTGCTGGAATTGGTGGATGAAGATACAGACGCCTTCAACAGGATCATGGCCGCATTCGGGATGTCAAAATCCACAGACGAAGAAATGCGCCAGCGGGATGAGGCAATAAAAACCGCTACGATTTCAGCGATCGAAGTACCCCTGGAAGTCATGGAAACTGCTTACCGGGGATTTGAGGTTGCTGCGGAAATGATCGAAAAAGGAAATCCCAATTCAGTCTCGGATGCCGGCGTGGCAGTGCTGGCGATCCGGGCAGCTATCCGTGGTGCCTGGCTCAATGTACAGATCAATGCGCTGGATTTAAAAGATGATCCGTATGTAAAGGATCTGCTGAAAAAGGGAGCAACACTTTGCAATGAAGCGGAAGCAAAAGAGCAGAAGCTGATGAACTTACTGGATCAAAAATTGTCAGATAATTAATACCGCTGCAATACCCATTCGCATTGTGAAAGATGAATTTGTAAGACAGCATGGTGTGCAGGTTGTTGTGTGGGAAGTGATGCGTCTTTGAAAATGAAAAAATATCGTCTTATTATAGCGTTCCTGGTCTCATCAATTGTGGTAACCGGTCAGGAGGGAATCCTCAGGGAAAGCTCCGTAATGCAGCGCAGGACAACCATCCAGCAAGCACCCCGGGATCCGGATAAACGTTTTGCAGAAGAATTTGCACGTGAAAAGGGAATTCCAATCCGCGTCGTTTATGACGATGGTACCATATGGGAAATACGCCGTATCTCAAAGCTGGGTCAGCCGGAATACTATACCACTTTCAACCTGAATGCTGCAAAAACCACTTCTACGAGCAAACTGTGGAAAGATGGAGGACTGGGCCTGGACCTGGACGGCACGGGGATCGTTGTCGGTGTATGGGATGGTGGACCGGTCAGGATCACGCACAATGAATTTCAGTCCAGGGCCCGTGCAGTGGACGTCGAAGAAGAGCCTATCTTTCATGCCACCCATGTGGCAGGGACCATAGCAGCTGCTGGAATTCGCTCTGAGTCACGCGGTATGGCAAACAAAAGCATCATCGATAGTTATAACTGGGACGGCGACAATTCCGAGATGCGTGCAGCCGCCCGTTTGGGAATGCTGATCTCCAACCATTCCTATGGTTTTATTCACGGATGGGAATATAATACCGAAAAGAACAGGTGGGAATGGTATGGTGATGAGAATATCAGCCTGACCGAAGATTACAAATTTGGGTTCTACGGACAGGATGCCCGGATCTGGGATGATATCGCCTATGATCATCCCAATTACCTGATTGTGAAATCTGCCGGAAATGACAGGGGTGATGGTCCTGCCCCCGGAGCAGAACATTTTGTCTGGTCACGTGGTGGTTGGGTTTCAAGCACAGAAATACGCGACGATGATGGCAATGGCAGTTATGACTGCATCGGTACACAGGGCACCTCAAAGAACATTCTGACCATTGGGGTAGTTGATGATATTCCCGGCGGCTTTACCAATCCGGACGAGGTTTCCATTGCCTCTTTTTCAGTGTTCGGACCTACAGATGACGGAAGGATCAAACCAGACCTGGTTGGAAATGGAGTTGGACTCGTTTCAACGAGTAACAGTGATGATGACAGTTACGCAGTAAGTACCGGTAGCTCCATGTCAAGTCCAAATGTGGCAGGTTCGCTTGCATTGCTCCAGGAACTTTACCGGGAATTACATGGAACATACATGTACGCAGCGATGCTGAAGTCACTGGTGCTCCATACTGCCGATGATGCGGGGAATCCCGGACCTGATTATACATCTGGCTGGGGATTATTAAACGCTGCAACTGCAGCTGATTTCCTTTCGCTTTCCGGTGAAGACACATTTTTTTTGGATACACTGAGGGAAGATTCAAACAATAATTACTCCTTTTATGCTACGGGTGAAGCACCTCTGAAAATTACGATTGTCTGGACAGACCCTCCGGGAGAGGTGCCTGCAATTGGATTGGATCCTGCGGATAAAATCCTTGTAAATGATTTGGATATCAGGCTCGTGAGAGAGATCGACGGCAAGGTATTCAGTCCTTTTGTCCTGAACCCGGCTAACCCGGATCAAAATGCTACCCGGGGAGATAATAAGATTGATAATGTGGAACAGATCCTGGTCGAAACACCTCTCAAAGGGGCTTATACGCTGCGCGTTTCACATAAGTTTTCCCTGGAGAGTAATGCGCAGGCTTATGGCGTTTCAGTATCCGGACTATCCAGGGAATATATGGCCAGCGGTGAAATTTTAAAAACTACCGCTAACGGCGAGTTATTGCTTACAACGGCAAATGCATACCGAAACAATATGGACGTACGTTGGCTGATACAACCAGGGAACGGACTCCCGGTTTCATTCTATTTTGAATCTTTTGGAACAGAACCAGGACAGGATATATTGAAAATTTTTGATGGTGACAGTGAGAATGCGCCATTGCTCGCAGAATTCAGCGGAGCGCTGGCAAATATGGACACGTTGATCAACTCGTCAGGTGGAAGCATGCTCGTGGTGTTCCGGTCTGATGGTGACAACACTGCTGAAGGATTCCTGGCCCGTTATTGTACCGTAGCCCCCGAAGGTACACTTGAATTGATCGGAAATGTGTATCCCTGCGAGAACACCATCGCTCCATATTTTGCCATTGCGGAAGAGGGCGCAGATTTCAGGTGGGAATCAATGCAGCAATGGATGATTCAACCCAAAACGCTCAATGGCATTCAACTTGCTGTTGAAACAGCAGCCGATGTGTTGCAGGTACAGTCCTTTAACAGGTGTGGCGATGGCCAGGAGATAGCTCAGGCGATAAAACCATTGGATGCACCGCCCGAGCTGACAATGCTTTCGGGAGACACCCTGGTATGTGATGGGGTGCCATCTGCATTTTCTACGAATGATCTTGGCGGTACTACCTATTATTGGGAAATACCGGCAGCCTGGACAGGTGTGAGCAATCTTTCCACCATATCGGTCATGGCACAGAATGGTTCCGGATCAGTTGCCGTCAGCGGACAAAATGCCTGTGGTACCGGGAACCGGCTTTCCCTCGAGGTGGAAGTGCTGGATGTACCTGAAGCTGTGCATATCAAGACAGATAAAGTGCCACCATGCCAGGATTCTGAACAATTGTTTTATGTTGATCCCCTGGCAGAGCACGATTATCATTGGTCCGTCAACAATGACTGGCAGATAGTCGGAGCCGCGAAGGGAGATACTGTTCTGATCAGGGTGGGGGACCGGGCGGATAATGTTGCTGTCCTTACAGAGAACAAATGCGGAAGCCGGGAATCTAAACAGCTTTTTCAGACCGATCAACTGCCTGAAGAACCGGTTATTGCTGCATCAACAAATGAGTTTGGCTATACGGTGCTTACAGTAGTAAACCGGAATAATTTTGAGGATATCCAGTGGTATCGCAATGGTGAACAGATCGAAGGAGACGCTGGCATCATCAACCCGTTGATAGTTTCGAGAAACGGGAAATATACGGTTGCTTCTATTAACGATAACGGGTGTTTTAACCTGATAAGTGATACCAAAGGGTATACGATGGAGCGAGAAGCATTTACCTTTGTTTCCTACCGGAACAGTGAAACGACAGTAGTGATTGAAAATACATTAGAAGTGGCTGCTCAAGTCAATATCATTACTGTATTGGGTCGCGTTGTTTATACAGGTCAGGTACAGCCGGGAATCAATGAGATCGCATTCAGGAACAAAGGCATACATATGTTGCACTTCTTTGGACATGGAGAGAAGCACGTGATCAAGGTGGTCTATTGATTCCGGCAGGTTATTCCAGCGTATTGTAGTACTTCACCAGTGTAAGGAGATCCTCAGGGTCCCTGAAACGCAGATTTTTTGCCCTGGCATATTGCTCAAGTGCTTTTATATGGTCGGGGAATACATCATCTATAGATCTCCTGTTCCTGAATTCAAGTGCCGGCTCGTTACCCACCTGTACATACATGACACCCGGGCGGGGTTCGAACCTGGCAGGACGCGCTTCTTCATATCCGGAGGCCTCCTGTGGTTCGAGCAGTATGATTTCCATTAAAAGGAGTGCTTTGGCAGGTCCGTCGTGCAGAATTTTCATATAATTGCGCCTGGTATTTCTGCCATTGCTATGTTCTACGTAGATATACTCTTCGTCACCCATCCAGACTGTATCTACTTCCGTATAACGCGGATCGAAATACAAAATCTCGTCACCCGACTTAAATTCAAAATGTCCCTCATACACATTGAAACGCAGTTTCAGGTCCCTGTAATAAGTGTCGCGAAAACTGAGCGATCCTGTCGAAAACTCCTCTGATAAGTAAGGCGACCCATCGATTTTCGCGTTCCTTTCCCGTAAATCATTTTTGTAATGATAATCAGACTGCATGAAAGTATTCAGTTCCGGCAGGTTGGAAATGACAGGCGCCTGTGCCTGGGCGGACAGGCAGAGTGAAGTAATGACGATCCCTAAGGCACCTTTTATTATTTTCATAATGAGCAGTCTGGCTGATATGAAGATTTACAAACCGATATCAGATTCCGGTTTTTTCCTAAATAACTGAATTTTCCCGTGTAATATATTACCTGTTTGGCATCTGGGAAATATAATATTTATCATTGCTTAATAAATTTCCAGGAGAAATCAGAACCACTTGCGTCTTTGATCTTTAAAATATAGATGCCTGTCAGAATATTGGAAACATCAATTTCAT
Organism: uncultured Bacteroidaceae bacterium; assembly: GCA_964406495.1. GTDB lineage: Bacteria > Bacteroidota > Bacteroidia > Bacteroidales > M55B112. The sequence continues at coordinate 5,958 of CAYOSB010000075.1, forward strand.
TGGTACTTGACAAGCTGATTTCACTTATTAATTTACCATGGAGATCGAAAATTGCAGCAGATTTAATATGTTCGGCATTTGTAATTTTCAATATATTGTTTACCGGGTTCGGATACACTGCAAAATCGCCAGTTGTCTTTCCAGGAATAAATGTAGGTTTAATAACGGCTATATCAAATTGTTTTTCAAATTCATACCCCTCTGAATCAGTCACGCGGATGGTTACTACTTCCGGATATGGTCCCGCAGCTAATGGCTCCAGCGTTTTAAGTATCATGTCTTCCACATAGAACTTTGCCGGGGCATAACCAGTATCTTGAAAATAGGGTGCACCAAAAACTTCAAAAGTAAACGTGTCATTCTCTGAATAATCAACTACTTCAATCTCCCCGACAATGGCCCCCGCAGGTTTATCTTCGGACACTTTTGTATTGCTTAACAAAATATCCCTTGGGCCCCAGTATGGTACAGATATGCCGATCACTGCTTTCTGGTTTACACCAAAATTGTTATTTCCCGGTGTAATGTCATTAATTGAGAAATATCCATTATAACTCCCACTCCAGCCCCAGTTAAAATGAAAATACCCGCTTGGTGCATATCCATCAATATTAAAAGCATGACCAGCTTCACCTGTACCCGGATTACCAGAATATATCAGTACATTCCCTGCATTTAGTTCCGCCTTTAATAATGTAATCCAGTCATTTTCATTTTCGAAACGATCAATCGTTACTACATCAGGCGTAAATCCAAAGTATCGCTGGAATGCAAAAGGAACGCGTGTCGTATAGGCTCCGGATCCGTCACCTCCAAAATCCATTTCAACAGCAACCGCACAATGATACAATAATTTAGCATTGTATTCATCAGGCCTTGTAAGCGACATTTGATCCCATTGATACGGCGATTCCTTGTCAAAATTACATGTTATGGTGCCGTAGGGTGACAAGGCATAGCTTTTAGTGCCCTGGGGACGTTCCGGGTATTGAATATGATGTAATGCCTGTGCCATTGCTACCGCAACACAACCAATATACGCTTTCCCTCCCGGGCCATCTTCATCCGGCGGACATAAGGCATTCCATCCGGCTCCCTGGTCCCATTCCGTTTCAAGTATGGGCTCCACGGATAGCGCAGAAGATTTTAATTTGGGAACAGCTCCTTTTTCAAGGATTTCCCATTCATTTTTCCATGTAGCATTTTCCGCTTCTATGCTTTGTATTTGATTTTTCTGAATATCTAACCAGTCTTTAACATTATATTTTACACCACTCGCGTTAAAATAACCTGTTAAGGAATAACCTAAAACAGGTTGTGCATCATCATCTGAGGAGACCAGGGCCCAGCCTTCCGGCTGAAAATTTATAACATATATACCTCCTTCTACCTTATCTCCATACATGGTAACGTCCGCTACCTCCACAACATCACCGAATACAAAATTTGATGCAACAATGATGGCCTTTTCTTTTGAAACCGGATTACCCAACAGGAAATCCGAGAATGCAAAAAATATTATCAGTATGTATACACGCTTCATTTCACTCCTCCAGGGGTAATTAACTTATTATACGCATTTGATATATTAATTATTGTAAAAATATAATTTCACAATGAATCATATACAAATAACGAATAATTTTCAAAACTGTTTATTCTATCAAAAAAAAACCTGGCAAAAAACCAGGTTTTTTTTTGATGAATTACTTCTATCTTCCTTTTGGAACGCGATAATACCCAATTTTTCTGACTGTGGGTACGCTCTTTTTAACAGAAGTTCCCTTTGTCGATTCCGGCATTTTTGTCCACGTGGCTTCAGGTAAATATTCTCCATAGCCTAACCACCCAAAGCTTCCATCATATACGCCTAAAGATAAACCGCTTGTAGTCATGCTTCCGTCTTCCAGTACATAATTGCCTATGCCGTATGAAGCAGTTCCATCGCTGAAAACAGTATAGTTCCTGTTATCTCCAGTGCCTATTACTTGTTCAGGGATAAACAGGTAGGAGTTTTCTGTGTCATATGAGCCATATACAGTTGAACTTGATCCCCCCAGGCTATTCTTAAAGAATCCTGTAACGGCCACACTATCTGTATAACCTTCCACGAGTTCAACTACGACTGTGTCAAGAATTACGGCACCATCAAAATAGGAAACTCCGGTTACCTCATATTCTCCCAATAATACATCAATGCTCTCGGCAAGTTTTGGAATATTCCAGGTCACTTCATCCTGCAATTCCAGGTTTACATTTCCAAGATCGTCCGAAACTGCTCCTTCTGCAATATTCAGTGTAACAGTCGAATTAAAATCAACCGGTGCGGGTGTAGACATTACTAAAATGCTGTCATTTTCAGCTGACACACCTATTGAAGTAACGTCTTTGGTACTTCCGTCGGAAGAATAGGACATGGTTACTTTTCCATCGCCCGGGGCAGCCTCCAGTGTAATCGGGAAATCGAATTTAATTTCAACATCAAACATCTGCGTAGTGATCACGCTTCCATTTGCAGGTGTTATTTGAGATGCAGTAATTTCAAAATCTCCCAGGTTCCAAACCAGTTCATAATCAGATTCGGCAAGTAAATTACCATATTTGTCCTCAATGATACCTTCTGATAAGAATAATGAAATAGCATCCCCATTATCCGCATACTTTGGCTGTTCAATAAGCAGGGTTTGCTCACCATCCAGCGAAATGTTCTTAAATGCAGAAGATTCAATCGTTTGTGTGCCTAACCAATTTTCATACTGAAACTTAACATCATCTTCCGCTATTTCATCACTGAGAAAAATATCAAATGGGAATTCCATCACCACATCAAAGTCATGTTGTGCCAGAATACTATCCGTAGCAGGTGTCAGCATTGCCTCACTGATTGAGAAATTCTCATGCTGAAAGCGATAATAGTTACCTGCAAGTGCTCCGTCAATAACACCACTGATCCGTTCATCAACCGGGTTGTCTGATAGGTCTGTAACAGCACCAGCCTCCCATGAAACAAATAAATAGTCGCCTGCATGGGCCTCGTAGGGTTGCCTGAGGATAATGTTATTTCCATCTGCACTAATACTATCAATGGGCACATCAACTGTTTCGTCGTCGTAATAATAGTACATTTCGAAACTTCCGGAACCAACTTTTACCGGTTCATCAAAACTCAGCGTGATCACTTCCTGAATCGCCAAAGCGGCTTCATTTGAGATGCTTGGCGCAGAGGATACAAAAGTAGGCCCGACGCCATCATCTGTTTTAACCAGGAATGTTTGAATATCAGATTCGACTCCATCCTTGTTGGATGCTGCAACAAACGCCCTGTAGTAGGTATTTGGTGTTAAGTCACCGATAATGGTATCTATATCTCCTGCTTCTTCAAGGTAAGCGTTTCCAACTTCAATATTTCCAGCTTCACCTTCATAAGATAATGCCAAAATATTTATTGCTGTAACCGTCGCAGAAGTATCTTCAAAGATAGCATATCCAATATATCCAGCCTTATCTGAAGACATTGTAAGTGTGAACGCGGAATCGGTTACACTGCTTACATTGATGCCTGCATTTGGCTTCACATCTACTTCAATAGATTCATAGTCTTCCAGCGGATTACATCCGAAAAAGATCAGACTAACAGCAAGAGAGACTAAAATAATTGATTTTATATTTTTCATAATCATCTATTTATAAATTATTGTTTTGTAAGGATCGCAGTTGGACTGTTCGGATTTGCATCTGAGTTCCAGGCCCATTGTAATCCCAGTCCTTCATTGCCACCTGATGTGATCAAAAAGGTAAACTGTTGCGTGAATGTAATGGTAACTCCATCAGTAGCATCTATAGCTCCTGTAAGTTGATTAACTTCCTCACCTTCTCCGTTATCATCTTCCCAGGCAGTGAGTACAACAGGACCGTAACCCCAGGATTCCCACTCTTGTCCTGCAGCAATGGTCATTGTTGAATAATCCTCACTTACAGAAGCGATCAGGTAATAAGGATCATCAGCCGGAGGACCGTATGGAGGTCCGGCCATTCCATATATTTTCACTCTGCCGGTTTCACCTTCAATAGAAGATATGCTAAGAGAATATTCATTACTACCGTTTGCGGTTTCAACAACGCTCACATTGTAATCACCGAATAGCCAACCAAGTGGATGATCATCGTCTACAATTGTGATGGTAATCTCATCTTCAGAAGATAAATCATAATCCAGGCTATTGTTGACAATTTTCAGTTTAAACGACTTATTGCCATTTTCGTCATAGGTATCATTATCAATCGCTTTGATTGTTATGGGATAATATCCCCATCCTTTTGATAATGTTACACTTTTCTCAGTAATCGTTTCAAAGTCGACGCCTTCGACGGCAGGGTTTGCTATTCCGGTTGTATCTACTTCAAAATCAACTGAAATAGAAGGGGCATCGGTGAGTGCAGTTACCAGGATCTGCACGACAATCGAATCTCTGCCTGCATTGGTGTTGTCTACTTCCAGAACAGAGGCTTTTTCACCATAAAAGCCAACGGCAGACATGCTTTCATCGAAAAGATGATCTTCCTGTTCACATGCAGTGAACAACATAAGACCAACTGCTATAATTGCAATATATTTTATCATTTTCATAAAAGTAATTTTTTCAGTTTTAAGGATTTTGAACCATATTCTCATTGGCATTTATTTCAGATTGAGGTATTGGCAATGCCCATTGACTATCCGGGAATGGAATATCTTCATTATCACTTCCAACATAATCAGTTCTTTCAAGGCCTAGTTGCCTGCGTGCAAGATCATAGACAATATGTCCTTCAAAACATAGCTCTCTGCGACGTTCATCGTCAATATCGGAAAGCAACAATGCGCTGGTCCTTGCAGGCAAGCCACGATTCGTTCGGATTGCATTAAAATCATCCAAAGCCGTTACGCCGCTGACTGTTGCTCCCTGAAGAATAGCTTCTGCCCTGATCAGGTACATTTCGGAAAGGCGTAACACAGGTATATTGGTTGCTGCACCATTCAGTGCTTTACTCGGATATTTTCCGGTCCATTCAACTCCAACGAGTGACGGATCATCAACTGTGAAGAAAAGATCCCTCCTGACATCTCCCTCTTCATAGAGGCTCAGCAAATCATTTGATGTTGCTGCATCGCCATGATAATCGGGATTTGTCATATATGGAATCCCATTCTGGCCCGGATCACCGGAATTCCCGGTAGCGCCATATATACTGAATATCACCTCAGGGCCTTCGGTCTCGCGTCCCCACGCTCCATTTTCATTTTCTGAAACTGTAACATACTCAGCGGCAGTCCACATTCTGAATGCATCGTTGTCAATAACTTTCGTTGCATAAATGGCTGCACTGTCCCATTTTTCCATGTACAAGTAAGCACGGGCCAACAGCGCCTGGGCTGCCTCCCTGGAAGCAAATCCCTTCACATCTGCCCCGTTTGACCGCTTGTAATTACCAAACAGACTCTCGGCCTCTAATAAATCAGAGACAACTTGCTGGTATACTTCTTCAACCGTATTTCTTGCTGGCTCAGCAATTTGTGTTTCAAGTACTACAGGAACACCTAAACTGCTTTTGTCATAAGAATAAGGTTGTGCATATAATCTGACAAGGTCAAAATGAGACAAAGCTCTGATAAACAAGCATTCAGCTTTATAATACTGCAGCGTTTGTATCTCTTCCGCAGTCCCCTCATAATCCGGGATAGCATTGATCACATTGTTTGCTCTTGCGATACCTGTATAAGCAGTGGCCCATAAATTCTGAGTATTCTCTGGTGTGAAATTCCACACATAGGAATCAAACTGCCATCCGGCATGATTGGGACGTAATTTTCCGTTCCCCCCCCTCATTTCTGAAGATAAAACGAAGTCACCACCATAATAAGGTGTATTATAAAATGGAGTATAGGCGCCAACGGTTGCATTATTCAACCCATCCATGGTGCTCAATGTAAGTTCTGATGTCTGTTGTAGAACTGGCTCTCTTATAAGAAAGTCTTCACACGATGTAAAAAGTATGATGATACTTGTTACTAAGAAAAATTTTATGATGTGTGCTTTCATGTTTTTCAATTTTTTTAAATTTTAGATATACTAAAATGTTACTTCAATACCCGCCATAACTCTTCTGGGTGTCGGATAAATACCATAGGCATGTCCATCTGTTCCTCGCTCCGGGTCAAAAGTGTTCAAGCTGTGAAACGTATATAAATTATATCCGCTCACGTAGATGCGGAAATTATCTATTGCACCCGTTCTCATGAGCAGTGATTTTGGCAGATTATATGCAATTGTCACCTCTTTAATTCGTGTATAAGACCCATCTTCTAACCAACGTGTGCTTTCAAATGCATTTGATTCAGAGGCATTACCAAACACAGGCTTCGGTGTTTCTGTAATGTCTCCGGGATTTTGCCAATAATCCAATGAAGTATTTGCGTGGTTTGCGATACCATTATATCCATCTGAACGCAGATAGCGTCCTTCATTCATAACATCAATCTGAAGATCAGCTTTATAATCGAAGCTGGCATTCAAAGAAAATCCTTTCCAGGATGCTTCCAGGAAACCTCCACCATAGTATGTTGGCTCAGGACTTCCACCGTAGATCTGCCTTGATTTGCTGTAATTATTTGTAAGCCTGCCATCTTCATCGCGCCATAAGGCCTCACCATTCACAGGATTTACACCCGCATAATCATGCAGTTTAAATGTATACAGTGAGCTTCCGACTTTATATACACGATAGCTTCCGATTTCGTCTTCACCCGCCAAGTCTAAAATTTCAGACTTGTTATGTGAGAAGTTAGCCCCAAGTGTGATATTCAGGTCATTGCTGCGGACAAGATTTCCGGAGACACTTAATTCCTGGCCTGTATTCTTCAGGCTACCTACATTTCTGGTAATACTTGCGAAACCAGTTGTTCTTGACAATTGATCATTCAGCAACATATCTTCGGTTGTCCGGTCATAGTAATCAAAGACAATATTCAGACGACCCCAAAGATTCAAATCCAGGCCAATATCATAAGTTTTGTTGAGCTCCCAGGTAAGAAATGGATTGCTTAACTGATCAGGAGCAAGCCCTGATGCAGCATTATACTCCCGGGTACCATACACTCCATATTGAAGGTAGTTACCAATATTGTTATTCCCGTTAACACCATAACTTACTCGAAGTTTAGCTAAATCCAGTGCGGAAATATTGTCAGAAATAAAACTTTCGTTATGCATATTCCAGGAAGCACCTACTGACCAGAAAGTACCAAATCTGGTTTCCCTGCCAAACCTGGAACTACCATCCGTACGTACACTTGCCTGCAGGTAATATTTTGAATTAAAGCTATAATCCAGGATACCAAAGAAAGATAACATGCTCCATTCGGTTTCACTGTACCCCACAATATCATCAGCTTGCGTTGATGTGGTCGGGTAAGGAATATCCAGGTTAATGTTCGGGGATTCTCCCTGCAGATAACTTGACCGGTAGTATTGCATCTCCTGGCCAGCGATGATGTTCAGGCTATGTTTTTCTGCAAGAATATCCCTGTAACTTATGGTATTCGATGAAGTGATGAGTGCAAAGTCCGATCTTGTCGTGTACACTGCATCTTGCGTCCAACCGGTATTTTGAGTTCCAAACTGACGTGATCGCCCGTTGGTTAGCTCATACGAGTTGTTTGTTTTAATTGTAATTTGCTCAATAGGTTTAAACTCAAGAAAACCCGTGCCCTGGAACCTGAATTGCTTATCTGTAGCTTCATTTACCTGGGCTGAATAGATCGGGTTGGTATTATTGTTTTCAGGAATATCAGTATTATAGGTACCATCTTCATTTTTAAATGGTGTCCATGGTAAAATATTCAACGTACCGAAGAAAGGATTTAAAAAGGCCAATCCTCCTGTAGATACATCCTGATTTTCCATGTTTGAGAATGCGATCCTTGTGCCGGCATTTACTTTTTCATTGATTTTAAGATTACTGTTGGCACGAAAATTTAATTTATTGTAATTGTTTCCAATCACAATACCTTCTATATCTTCATAGGCAGCAGATACATAATTCGATAATTTTTCTGTACCTCCCCTGACTGTAAGTTCATATTTTTGACTCAAGCCAGTTCTGAGACCCTCCTTGAACCAGTTCGTTTGATCCCTGGCCAGCAATGAACGCGGCAGGTAGGTGCTTCCAAAAGCTTCCGGATCATCGGGATCTCTACCGTCATTTATGATACCAGCTCTCAAGTATGTCCAGGCTTCTTCGCTGTTCATGGGGCGAAAATTGTTGTCATTGGCCAGCTGGGAAAAACCACCTGATGCTCTGAAATTAATCACAGCCTCTCCTGATTTCCCGGTTTTGGTTGTCACCAGGATCACACCATTCGCAGCTCTTGATCCATATACTGATGCAGCAGCGGCATCTTTCAGAACAGTGATGGATTCAATATCGCTTGGATTCAATGCATATAACGCATTGGAAGTAGTACTGGCAAATGTTTGATCGCCAGTCATAACCGGTATACCATCTATAACGTACAGGGGTTCATTACCTGCATTTATTGAACTCGTACCCCGAATACGAATCGAACTGTTACTTCCAGGTTGTCCTCCGGAAGTTGATACCATCAGTCCGGGTACCTTTCCACTTAGCACCTTGTCAATACTCACAACGGGCGTCTCAGCCAGGGTCTGTGTTTCTACCTGGGTTACAGATCCTGTTTTTCCCTCTCGTGTAGTAACGCCGTATGCAACCACGAGGACCTCTTCAAGCCCTACAACATCTGACTCCATTGCCACGTCGATGGTTGAACGGTTGTTAATCGGTACTTCTTCATCCATCATTCCTATGAAACTGAAAACCAAAGTTTCTGCATCAGCAGGTACGGAAAGAGAATATGCACCATTAAAATCAGTGACTGTACCTATCGTAGTTCCTTGTACCACAACAGACACTCCGGGAAGCGGTGTTCCATCTTCTGCACTTGTAACAGTCCCTGTTATTTGCGTAGTTTGGGCATAAATGCCGGAAAACACAAATACCAGGAATGTCAGTAAGATTGTGACTCTTTTCATAGATAAAAAATTTAGGTTTTTGAATAGTTTTTAATAATTAATGTTTCGCACTTGTTACCAATGCACATGATTTCGATCCGTCATAAGTTGACATCATGCGCTATATAATAGTATTTCAACATATAAAAAACCGGGATACTTCAGTTCCTTGATTCAACTGGCTATATTCGCAATTGGCAACTCAAATATAAATATTTATTGGGTTTATTTGCACCGTACAATGAAAAAGTGACCCGGAATGAATATGGTATAAAGCATATGGATTTTGTTGACTTATTCGATTTAAATTGATCAGGACCTTTGAAATAGATGATAAAAGATCAGTAGTGTCCGGTAAAAATATTTAAGAGGGTTGGCCGGATCGGCCAACCCAA
>CAYOSB010000076.1:0-15322 GCA_964406495.1 uncultured Bacteroidaceae bacterium
AGCGCTCATCCAGCAGGAAGTGGAGCATATTCAACCTGAGGATCAGCAACATAATGATCACGTATATGAATATGCTGACAATCAGCGCAACAATTTTTTTTGCTTCGATGACACCAAATGTGACCTGGTAGAAGGGCATGGCGATAACCTCTCCTGGTTCCGGCAATGCAATGAAGGACCTCAGCCAGGTGACTGCCACCAGGAAACCAAGGAAGAGGATTCCCGGGAACCGGTTATTTTTCAGCAGTTGAAGTAGCATAGCGTTGGCTGGTAACCCGGTTTATTTTTACAGATCGAATCCAATATCTTTCCTGTACTGTTTTTTATCAAAGGCGATCACTTCGGCGTTTTTATAGGAGTTTGACAGGGCTTCCTGCATATTTTTTCCATAGGAGCTGACTGCGATGACCCTACCCCCGTTGGTGAGGATCACTTTATTGTCAATTTTTGTGCCGGCGTGGAACGGGATGCTGCCGTCGACATGCTCCAGTCCGGTAATTTTTTTTCCTTTTTCATAGCTGCCCGGATAGCCCCCTGAGACCAGCATCACGGTGGTGACCGTTTGCGGGTCGATCTCCAGGGAGACCTCATCCAGGGTGCCTTCTGCTGTGGCCTTTAGCAGGTCGACAAAATCGTTTTGCACCCTGGGGAGCACCACTTCTGCCTCCGGGTCGCCCATACGTACATTGTATTCGATAACATAAGGGTCGTCGTTAACGTTGATCAGTCCGAAAAAGATGAATCCTTTGTAAGGTATTCCCTCACTTTGCAGTCCCCGTATCGTGGGTTCAATGATCCTGAGCTTCACCTTCGACATAAATTCATCATCGGCAAATGGTACAGGGGAAACGGCACCCATGCCCCCCGTATTGAGCCCGGTATCTCCTTCGCCTATCCGTTTGTAATCCTTCGCTTCGGGCAGGATGACATACCCTTCTCCGTCGGTGAGCACAAACACTGAGAGTTCCACGCCGTCCAGGAATTCCTCCACCACTACTTTTTTCGATGCTTGTCCGAATTTACCACCGATCATGTTTTCGAGCTCCTGCTGTGCCGCTTTAAGGTCATCAAGAATCAGTACCCCTTTTCCTGCTGCGAGTCCGTCCGCTTTCAGCACGTAGGGGGGCTGGATCTTTTCCAGATATTTTATTCCTTCATGCAGGGTATAGTCAAGGAATGTTCTGAAATCACCCGTGGGGATGTTGTATTTTTGCATGAACAGCTTCGCAAAATCCTTGCTTCCTTCCAGCAGCGCCCCTGCTTTGGTGGGTCCGATCACCGGGATGTGTTTCAGTTCGTTGTCGGCCAGGAAGAAATCGTGCACACCAGCTACGAGAGGGGCTTCGGGACCGACCAGCACCAGGTTGATGTCGTGTTCCAGGGTGACTTTTTTCACTGCTTTGAAATCCTCGGCGGAGATTTCCAGGTTGGTGCCGAGTTCGGCTGTCCCGGCGTTTCCGGGTGAGATGTATAGATTGGAAAGTTTGGGACTCTGGGCAATTTTCCATGCCAGCGCATGTTCACGTCCGCCTGAACCGAGGATGAGGATATTCATGGTGCAGTATTTTTCAGTTTATGGGTACGAAGATAGGAAAATTTAGGGTAAGGGGAGCAGGGTTTTGGGTCAATGGGACGTGTTGAGACTTGGTCAAAGGGCTGATATAAAATTTATATGTGGGGGAATGGAATGGGTAAGGGAATCAGTTCTAAAGTTGTAGATAGTTGTGGAGAGGTGAGGTAGCAAATTTCGCGATGTATGGGCGAATGTTGGAATTTTAGGGTTGTGTCGCGATCAGAACAGATTTCAGGTAAAAAGAAGAAGCCTTCTCAAATTAAAACTTAAGCCCATGAGATTTGAAAATCTGACAAAGGACTCTATTATGGAGTATAAATAAAAAGAGACTGTCTCGACCTTTTGAGACAGCCTCCATCTGTGTTTCGTGTAATGAAGTGATTGTTAATTCAAAACAACAGCACTCGAAAGGGTTTGCTGGTCCACCCGGATCATATACATTCCCTTGTCGAGGCTTGATAGGTCAAGGACTTCCTTCACCTTTCCGCCTGCACCATACACCTGTCTGCTCATCACGTTCCTTCCGTCGATACTGAACACCTCCATGGTCAATTCAGCCTTGTCGGTAATGAACTCCACCGTGATCATCCCGGTGGACGGGTTGGGGTAGATGGAGGCGTTGCGTATGTCAAGATTTGAAATATTTGTAAGGTCTGAAATTGTAATCGTCGAAGTACTTACAGGTCCACAATTGTTAGCATCATCTACCTCAACTGTATAATCACCAGCTTCACCTGCGCTGAACGTAAATACTGAATCCGGGCTCTGAGTTCCGGTGGATGGATTAATGGAGTATGAATAGGGTTGCGTACCACCTGATGCAGAAACTACAATTTCTCCACTTGCATCATCGGTAATATCTGCACTGCTTTCCAGGGTAATGGTTAATTCGTCTGGTTGGTTAATAACTACACTTGTTTCTAATAGGGTAATACAATCATTGTCATCCATAACCATTGGCGTGTAAGAGTCTGCCGAAAGTGAACCTAGCATTGGTTCGGGCTGGTAACTGGCCCCATCGATCGAATATTCATATGGTTCAACCCCTCCGGATGCTGTAAGTTCGATAGCACCACTCATATCCCCAAAGCAGGAAAGGTCAGTTATAGAGACCGTATCCAGTAGAAGTTCTTCTGGTTCAAGGATGGTTGCTGTTCCAGGCATCTTCACACAATTATTGGCATCTTTAACTGCAATGTCATAGGTGTTCGCTGAAACATTGGCTACATCAGTTCCTACAATAAACGGGTAGGTGACTCCGCCGTTGATGGAATAGGTTAGAGTGCCGGTTCCACCTGAAGCATTCACATCAATGGTTCCGCTGGATTCCCCGTAACACAGGACATCGGAGCTATCAACTGCATTGACAATTAATTCATCTGGTTGACTAATTGTAACCACTGGTCCACTGCTATAACAATTTTCAACGTCAATTACCTGAAGTTGGTAATTACCTGCCGGCAGATCATTAAAAACAGGGCTTACCTGATAGGGATAATCCGGTCCAACTGAATATCTAAAGCCACCAAATCCACCAGTTGCATTGATTTCGAGCTCCCCGGTGCTATCACCATAACAAGTTGTAACATCGAGATGTTGATTTATTACTTCGGAAACTGTAATAGGTATGCAGCCTACATTTCCCACAACTACATAAAAAACTTTCGTTGGATTTAGATAGGTGCTATCACCAGCAGTAAATATATCTGAATTAGTTCTCATTACAGCATTTAGACTGGTTATGTCACCAAAGACAGAAAGTCCTTCTTCCCTGCTGTTATTTCGTCCTGAATATTGGGTTGCTCCTGTAAAATTTCCTTCTGGATCTATACTTCCATAGAACATGTCTACATCAGTTGATCCTTCAGTTAAAAGAGTTTGAGCTCCCCAGGCCATTTGATCAGCAAAATACCCAGTAACCCAAAGTCTACCATCAATGAAGTTGGAATTTAAAAGTCGATCTACTCCTGTTCCACCTTTAACCCTGACCCATTGTAAATCTCCTTCGGTTGAGTATTTGGCTATAAAAAAATCATATTCTCCAAATTTATCATTTACAGTAGTGGTCAAAGTGGCGGTTGAGTCAAATATTAAGCCCTCAGTACTGTTAAAATATCCAGTAATGTATATATTATCAGAAGGATCAATGGTGGAGTTGTATGAATAATCGTGTAAATTACCCTGTACTTTTCTGACCCACTGGACATTCCCATCTAAATCAGTTTTTATAATGTGGACATCATAGTAATTGATTGATTCTGAAACAATTGTATCAGATTCTATTCTTACTGAATCTGCAAAGACACCATTGATAATATAATGGTCATCGGCCGGAGCAAAAGAATAAGTAAATCCGCTGAAATTTGTATTAATTGATTCAAGGGCTTTTGCCCAGATAAGATCTCCAGTTCCTGAATCAAATTTACCATACATATAGTCTTTGAAATCATTAGTGTATAGGGTAGTATCATTGTTGATCCTGATACTGTCCTGATAAAATGCTCCCAGGAGAAGAGATCCCTGGTTATCAATTTCCAATGCTGTAGCACGTTGAATATTAGCTCCAGCTCCTACATTGCGGCACCAGATGTTATTTCCATTCTCATCAAATTTTGCAAGGAACACATCATGATTTCCAGTGCTTGTTAAAAATTCGGTGTCTGAATAATAAAAATCACCCTGAAATCCTCCTGTAATATAAATACTATTATCTGGTCCGGCAGCAGCACCGCCAAATATGGGTTCAAAACCACTGCTGCCAAGACTATTCACCCAAAGAAGGTTTTTCAAGCTGTCAAATTTGGCAATAAAGTAATCCGTAGAACCTCTTGAAGTAATGTCCTCATGCCCTGTGGGCTGTAAAGTTCCGGTATAGTACCCCAAAACGATTGTATTGTTCCCACTATCATAAATGGATCTTATAACAGAGATGTCTTCAGTGCCAATTAGATAGTTTGAATATCTCCAGTCCTGGGCGGTAATACTAATAGAAGAGCAAAGGATTATGAAGGTGAGGGTGAAATATTTCATAGTATTTATTTATCTAATCTTAAAACTAGGAATCATAATATCCAAAATCTTCTCCTGTGTCAAATGGATTCCCACCAGCGGTTTCAGTAAAACGAATTGTTTTAATTGTTGGCTTTTCCCAAGCCTTCTTTTCGCTATTTTTCTTTGTCATAATTCATGAACAGATTTAAAGCCATTTCCCCTTATGACCCATGCATGAGCCAGCAGCTTATCTTCCTCATATTTTACACCAAGTTTTATTTTCTGGTCCTTGAAACCGTATAACATAAGGATTTCATTTTGTACAATACTTTTTATCAGACATTTGGCTTGGGGAAATAAACGCTTAAAAACCAAATTGACCCTTTTAATAATGAGATGCGCTGGAAGCCCAGATGAAAACAATGCTTCTCTATTCTTCAGAACATGAAATCTTTTCTCAAGGGCTCTGATAATTGCTTTGTCTGTCAGACAAAACAGTAATATCCTATATTTCAATACCAATAATGATACAAGCCCGACGAACACGTAATATTTTAATATTTTTCGAATCAAGCTGAACTTTTTTGCTCTATTATCAGTCCTTTTTCTTTAAAATCATACAGACATTCAAGTGTGTCGTTCAGACAGGTCGTTTCATCAACCTGGAACTCTTCCATCAACATCTCCAGGATCTCCTGCAAATTTTTATACTCTTCAATGAATTCCCAAATCCTTGACGCAACGCTATTCAAAGCATAGTATTCCCCATTCTTCAGGCTCAGCATCACCACTTCATCGTCGATCAGGGAAAACTCCTGATCAGGATCCCGCTGAAGCTTTGAATTCATGGCGATCGCCTCTTTTTTACTTACCCCCATGATCAATTCAGCTGTTTTTCAGCTGACTTTAACAAAATTAACAAAATTACGATACAATTATCTTGATATTAGTTCACTTTTTTTCAAGATAACCAAAACGTTCCATCATTATGTGATGTTTATTGATCAACTTATTAACAGTAAATTCGTCAAGGTGTTCACGCCAGTTACTAAATCTGCCTTCTCTGAAGAATGATTTCATCCCGATTGGCTTTTCTCTGAAACCCTCCCTTTGTTCCATTTCAGCAAGTGCCCGGTGATTACTCGAGGCGATTGCTAATTCAATCTCCAAATTACTTTTTCTTATCCCGATAAAACTTAATGCCTCCCTGAATGTGGTATAAGTATCCAATAGCATATCCTCGTACCGTACCACATGTACCGGAAGCCCTGATAAATCTACCCAACTAGTTACATGACCTGACCAGTCGGACAATGGTTGCAATAACTGGTTGTAGAGACGATATGGTTGATTGCAGAAGGCATTGTACGGATCATTTACCTGCTTAACCATTTCTCCAGGATATTCGTTTTTATGAAATGAGAACGAAACGGTTACATCGAGAGGATTGCGGATGAAATAGATGACCGCTCTTGTTACATCTTCGGGGAACACTGGTTTCCCTGAAGGCGTGAGTCTCCATGCATCATGTACCTTATGAAACACATGACCATTGGCTTCTTCAGCAATTCTACGATAGACCTCTGGTCGTAATTCATCAATTTCCTCCTGCGAAAGATCAGAACTGGAAACACCTGCATGGATATCAAAGAGTTTACGTGAACTCGCCATAGGGGTTGAATGCAGATCGTTAATACTGATCGGAGTCTCCTGGTCCAATAGGAGGTTCGCCAGGAAAACCCTGAACCAGGTGTTCCCGGATTTGGGGTAAGAGGCAAGCCAGACGATCTTTTTGAGGTCTTTATTCATGCTTCTCGGGTTCAATATTCCTGGTTTTTGAGTTCAATATCCATAAATCCTTTGTTCATCATCCACGCATACCGGGTTCAACAATGGTTAGGTTGATTTCTCAACAATCTCTCCTGTGAAAAAATCTGCAAGTTCATCCAGGAGCAAAGGGGAATTGGGGCGCTTCAACTGGAATACTTTGCAGATTCCGGCAAGCTCGGTTACAAGCCTGAAATGCTGAACGGTTTTTTCAAGTCCTGGCAAGAACTGATACCGATAGGTATTGTTTTTCAAAAGATTGAATTTTTCTACGCCTTTGACAGGATTGATTTCGAATCCAGGAGTGTTTTTGGAACTGAGGATGACAATGCTGTGAACATGTACAGAATTGTTGATAAATTCTATACCAGCCGGTTTACGATATTTTAGTAGTTGCGGTCTGACTTTCGGATAAACTGTTATATCTTCCTCCAGCTTTCTCATCACATCTTCCCATAATTTCAGTTGGGGAATGCCCGGATAGACGATCGGTTGACCCGCTTCAGTTTTAATGACTGAAATGTCGTCAGCCAACAATGAAAATCCTCTCTTAACCAGTGCAGCAGCCAGGCTGGACTTACCGGCACCGCTGGTTCCGCCGATTACATAGGCGATGCCATCCTTGACCACCGTGCTGCCGTGAAAAGGAAGCAATTCCCGCTGGTGGATCATCGCACCAAATGCAGAGCCTAACAAAAACAACCGGATCTCCTCATCTGTAGCATCGTTCAACCGCTCCACTGTTATGTTGCTTCCGTTTTGTACGCGGTAAGAACCGACGGTGTTCAAACGGAAAAGGAAATCATCTTTTTTTGCCTGGTAAAGAACACCACTGCCTTTTGCGTCATTGAGCTCTTCAGGATTTTTACCCCATTTTATCTCTGCATCATGTACATCGAAATTTTTCTGCGGTAGCTCTGGAAGTTCGATTTCCGAATGGATGTTGATCCCAAATGTGCTGTATTTGAAAGAAGGTGCCAATTGTTTTTTGTGCAAAGATAAGGTATTTTTATGCGATGGGAATGCGAACATTCTGTGGAATCATCATGCGACAACAGGTTAGAGCCGATAAGGCTTTGCTTGATGCCATGGTGGACGCTTTTAATGTGAGCGGCAGGGTGGAAAAGATCATTGAAAACCGGTTCGCCCTGGCAGCCGTGAATGTTCAGGCCGTTGAGAAAAATGACTCTGAACATTCAGTCTATTCTGACGAAAATATTTCAGGTACCATTGATGGACGGATTGACGCCGAAGATATTCCCACCTCAGAAATGGAAAATAACTCATTGGCGGAACAATCAAATAAATATATATTTAAATCACTATCAAAATATTTATTAAGATATATATTAAAATATATATATACTAATCCTTCCGGTCTACGTGGTGATTTTGCTGTTACGGTTTATGATAAAAAGAATGACAAACTGTTACTGGCACGGGATCCGCTTGGAACCAGGCCATTGTTTTACCTGGAACATCCGGATTATATTGCATTTGCCAATGAAATTAAATTCCTGAAGGCCCTGCCAGGTTTCGTTCCGGAGATGGATGAGAGATGGATCGCAGATGCCATTTCCACGGTGCAGTCGGAACAATGGCGTACTCCTTATTTGCATATTCAGCGTTTGCGCCCAGGTCATGTCCTGGTGGTTGATCATACGATCAGACAGGAACGATACTGGGACCTGAAGGTTGATATGGGTGCAGCGGAGTTGGATTATGATCGGGCAGTGGAAATATTCAGGGAAAAGCTGTATAATGCCATATCAAACCGGATTAAAGATGACCGGATCATCGCAGCAGAGCTCAGTGGGGGGCTGGATTCTTCAGGTGTAACCACCATTGCAAATCAGCTGGTACATCAGCCTGGAAAGTCACTGTTTGCCCTGACGCATGCTTTCTCGGATACTTCATTGGGACAGTTTTTCCCATATGCCGACGAACGGGAGTTCAGCCGGGAGGTATGCCGGTTCATCGGATTAGAACGTCAGATCATGTGTGATGCAGATGGTTATGGACTACTCGATATGCTGAAAAGAAATGTGTTTATCCAATCGGGTCCAACACAGCAGGGGTACAGCATGTTTTCAGATACTCTGTATTACCAGGCGAAACAAAGGGGGGTCACAAAATTACTGTCGGGATTTGGGGGTGATGAGGGCGTGACCTCAAAGGCAGGAGGCTTTTTCGATGAACTGGCGGCGGAGGGACGATGGGAACTCTTCAGGCGCGAATTTTTTTTACAGGGAACACATCATATTTCGTCACCAGGAACAGGGACGCTAACAATGTTAAAATCTGTACCCATCAGGCTGCGTAAGGAAGCCGCCTTTAATTTATGGCGTTATTTTCCTTTTGCCAGGAAATTCTTACATGATGTGCGAAAACGTTCCGACTGGCGTGCAGAGAAGTACCCCGGACTGGGATTTACATCTGAATTTGAGAAAAGGATGGACATTGAAAAACGTTTTTATGAACGCCTGGGATTTCCTGATGACCTGAATGTGCGTGCCCGGCAGTACAAGCGCATTATGCATGACCACGTGTCCCAAAGGTTTGAATATTCTTACATCGATGCAAAAACCTATGGAATAGAATATGCCTACCCGCTCTGGGACATCGACATGCTGGAGTTCTACTATTCCCTGCCTCCAGAATACAAATTCAGGAATGGGATGGGGCGGGCCATCTACCGGGATGCAATGAAAGGTTTGCTGCCTGAGAAGATCCGGCTAAGAAAAGACAAAACCGGGGCAACGGTCCCTACGGTTCAGCAAAGGTTTTTGCAAGACTATGATGCCATTACTGATCTGATCCAGAGAAGCAGATCCGGCAACAATTACCATTACCTGGATTACGATAAAATGCTTGCGTGGCAGAAGCGGATTCAGAACAGGGGATTCAATGATAAAATTCCCGCTAACCCGGCTGCCTTTTTTAACTCCCTCCAAATCCTCCTCCTCCAGGAGATGGAGCGGGAAGGGGAGTTCAAGTCGGGAATACGAACTTAGGGCGTTTTCCGGAGCGGTAGATCAAAATATTTGGAATAATAATGTCTACCTTCGCAATTATGAAATTCCATCCTGCGGAACAGAAGATCCTGTTTGAACTCCTCAGGGGTGCGGAAGCTGATTTCGGGGCGGACATTGATTATCATGCACTGCTCAGACTTCTTCAACGACACAGGCTGCTGTTCCTTGCGGAAGGGTTGCTGAAATCGCTCCCGCCGGATACCCGGCAACACTGGAAAAAAATCTTACAGCAAAAAACCCTGCGTTCACACCAACTCCTTGCAGAAACCCTTGAAATCATCGGGCATTTCCAGGAGGCAGGGATAAGGGTGCTACCACTCAAAGGCGGCATCCTGGCACAAATGCTCTACAGTGATGCCGGTGCACGACATTTTAACGATATCGACCTGTTGGTTTCCAAAGCTGACCTGCAGAAAAGCAGGGAACTCCTCCAGCAACTGAATTACAGGCAGCAGTACCCGGACAGCCTTTCGGGCAGAAAGTGGCGGATCTATTCAACCTACAAGAAAGACATGGGATTTCTGAACAGGGACAAAATGACGTTCATCGAACTACATTACGGCATTTATCTGCATGAATTGCTGCGCAACAGCGATGAGACAAAAATGCTTAACAACACGGTAAAGATTTCGTTCAGAAACACAGAGATACAGGTGCTTGACCGGGAAACGACTTTTGTTTACCTCGCTTACCATGGCTGCCTACACCAGTATTTCAGGCTGTTCTGGCTACGGGATGTGGCCGAGTGCCTTAAAAGGTGGGATATGGATCATCAAAAAGTGATCGGGCTTATCAATGAACTGGGATTTCAACGAATGCTGGGAACGACCCTGAGCCTTGCACAACAATATTTCGGCACAGACATTCCGGAAGATTATTCCGAATACCTTACGGAAAACACGCAGGTCAAAAAGTTGGTCGATGCATGCCACCATCGAATAAGAACCCCCGAGCATCTAAGCCTTAAGACAAAAATCAATAAGCACCTGTACCTGGCGCGACTCAAGCCCGGCTTTTTCTATAAATGGTCCGTGCTCCTCAGCATTTTCCAACGCTGGCGCATCCGGAAATTCATGGGCGGCCACTAACTTTCAGATCATGCTCCTGTCCCTCATCGACAATACATCAATTCAGCAGGAGACAAACTGAGTCACCAGTAAATGAAACGGCTCAGGGAGAGCGGAACAGGATCACCGGATATTGATTCAAGATGGCGAGAGAGAAACAGGATAAACAGATGATAAAACAAGTCGCCCTTGAACAATTACAACTAATCCTCATAGAGCACGAATTCGAAATCAAGGCCCGTCATGTCTGCATACTCCTGGCCAGATTCCTGGATATCTTCGTCGTCTTCCGGGGAATGCCACCGGATCAGGACATCATGACCCTCCTGATCAATCTTTTTCAGGGTCATCAGTAGATGGAACAGGAGCTTCGAAGAGGCAGTATTGAAATACTCCAGCTTCATATTGAAAATGGTCTTTTCAAGGGGATTCCACTGGTAGTTATTCAACCATTCCTGGATGGGTTGATAGAATTCGAGAATATCCTCTGGCATGGATTTACCGGAGATTTCAAATTGTCCTGTTTCGTGGTTGAGTATTACAAGCGGAGAATCATCTGTAGGTTCAATTCTTAATGCCTCCATCAACCTTTCCTTGACAATGTTACATTGAATAAGAAAAATGAATACGTATCGTTAAACTCAACGAAATGATAGTCCATTTTTCTGGATGATTTTCTCCGGATATCAATAAAACCCAACCCGGCACCTCCTTTTGAGGAGAGGTCCCCGTTCATCAGCTGTTTCTTATAGTATTCAATAAGTTCATGACGGGTCAGTGAATTGATCTCGTCGAGGAAGGATTTTAATACAGCAGCATGAGTGGTTCGTACCAGGTTGGCAGTAATAACCCTGTATAAATCATCCGATTGACTTACCAGGAGCGCGCCCCGGCCGGGATAATTTTCCACGAAATCTTTCGGATAAAATCCTTCTGCATGCCGGTTGATATTCTGCAGACATTCCACCATGATATGGAATAATTTCCGGATCACTGTTTCCTTTTCACGCTCGCTTACCAACTTTTGCTCAACCAGGTAAGCAAAAGCTTTCATTACCTGGTGGGTAAGATCACCATCGTAGGCAATAATGATCTCTTTTTCCAGCAAATTGCTGTAATATTGATTGATCAGTGCAAAATATCCCTTGACTGTATCTACACTCATTTTAAACTTAATTAGATCGCAATACCCGTTTGATGCCTCTGTATCGTACTTTCAGCCTTTGTAAAGAAAATGTTAAATATATAGATAATACCCGTATTGTTACGAAAAATTCATTAACAAGTTTCAGCTTACTGTTCCCTCAAACAGTATTTATAAGGATTCAACATATAGGTTGTTGTTTTATAATTTACGCTTCACGTAGAAATGATCCTGTTTTGTGAACATACTGGTGCTGGGTCCGATGATCGACTCATGAAGTCCCAGTACCAGGCATCCATTGTCCTTCATGGTTCGGTGGAACATTCCCAGCACCCTGTTTTGCAGTTCATAGTTGAAGTAGATAATTACATTCCTGCAAATTACTATATCGAAATCTATTTGAAATGAATGATCCTCATTCACCAGGTCAAGTTTTTTGTATACCGGCTTTTCACAAAGGAAAGCATGCATTTGGATCAGGTCCCTGGCTTCGTTGATGTCGAAATAAGCCTTGTAGTCTTTGAATTTGCCCTGGATCTTGTTCTCAATCCCCCGCTTGAACACATCGTTAAAATTATCGACATACTCCCTGTTGAACCTGAGCCTGTATGCACCTGTTCTTGCCAATTCGAGCACATCAGCGTTCAGGTCACTGGCGTAAATATTTGACTTTTCAAGTAATCCCAGCTGATCCAGTGTGATCATCATCGAATATACCTCCTGACCGGTGGAGCACCCGGGATGCCATATATTTATGGAGGTGCGTTTTCTGAATCGTGGCAACAAATAAAGCATAATGCTTTGCCATATTCCCGGGTCCCTGAAAAGTTCCGTTGTATTGACGGTAATTTTTTTCACTACCTCCTCCAGCGCTTGCGTATCGGATTCCAGGGTGGTGATCAGCCTGCTGAAATCTGAATTATAATCTTTCATCAGTTTTGTTATTCTCCGTTTTAAGGAATTGACCGAATACCCGCTGAAGTCGTATGCTGAATAGTTACTGATCGCAGATTGAAAACGTTTGATGTGTTTTTCCTCGATTTCCATGGTGCTTTCTTACTGTGCAGCTTGCTGCATCGTAAATCTAGCGATTAATGGAATAACAACAAAAAACTGGCGCATTCCCTGCTACACCGGCAAAACTTATATGCTGTCAGTTGGCTGATTCACTTTTATATATAACTTTGGACCACGCAACATTGCTTTTATGATATTTGGAGTGCTGAAATACCCCGGTGGGCATGGAGATGCAGAACTGGTCCATATCCTGAAGGAACATTTCAATAAAGATGCCCGTGAAGTTTGGTACCTGGAGCAGAAATATGCTGATCTCGGAGCACTCTTCATCGGTGGAGGATTTCCCTGTAACCGTCATGAAACGGGCCAGGCTTGCCTGGATGGTTCACCTGCACTGGCATACCTGGAAACATTTGTTTCAAATGGGGGATATGTGATCGGGTTTGGCAACGGCTTCCGGTTACTCTGCGAGTCGGGATTGCTGCCCGGGGAATTGAAACCGAACATTGCAGGAAGGTTCATTTGCAAACAGGTATACATCAAGGCAGAAAATCAGTTGAATGCCATGACTGCTGACCTGGACCCTGATGCGGTCTTCCGGAATCCTATCGCGACAGCTTATGGCCGGTATGATGTAGCTGAAGATGTGCTTGCAACAATGCGCCTCGAAGGTCAGATTCTTTTCCGCTATTGCGACTACGAGGGCAGGATCACGGAATCAGTTAATGAGACTGGCGCAAAGGATAATATTGCCGGGATCAGTAACCGTGCGCATACTGTTTTTGGCATGATTCCCCAGCCGGAAAGAGCCGTTTCTGAATTCAGGAGAGATGCCGACGGAAAACGAATTCTGACTGCATTGCTTCAGCGCATAGAGCACTGAAAAAAATTAGTAACATGTATCGATTCCGATACAATTCAGATCCGAACAAGCCTAAACACCTCATCATCGCTTTCTGAGCGCTTCATATCTCAATAAAACAGTCCCGTATTATTGCTCTTGCTCGAGGCTGAACAGAGGTGTATCTTCCATAAAATCCATTTTCACCGCCTGCAATGACACAAGGTTGATTAAAATCTGCTGCAGGTTTTTTTTTCTGAACCTGGTTTGATCCCTGATCTCCTTGAGACCAAGCACGCCACCTGTGTCCAGTACTTTCAGCACTTTCTGCTCATTCTCCGAAAAGGTAATGAAGGTGCCCCTGCTTCTCTTTTTGCGTTTCCACACCTGCAACAGGATGTAATCTGCCAAAAAATTATTGTCCTTTACCCTGTGATAGGCCAGCCAGCGATCTTCCTCATTCCGGGCATAATGTGGTTTCTGATCTGAAGGGCTGATTGTGATTTCGAGAATGGTCTTTCCCTCCACCACCCGATGATAGCTTTCAAATGGAATTTCCGGTTTACTGTAGAGCGTGGCCGCAGCTTCGATCATGTAATATTCTTCGTCTGTTCTGATCCCCGAGATCCTGCCATTGTCTTTCACGCCAATCAGCAATCTGCCACCATCTGTATTTGCAAAGGCAACAAGTGTTTTGGCGATCTTTCTCGAACTGGTGATCTCGAACTTGAAGTCCTGCTGCTGGTGCTCGCCCTCCGCAATCAGTTCACGAATATATTTGTCATCATCCCCCTGCATGGATCCAAAGGTAATACCTCCCGGATGATTTTTCGGACAATTGCGATCTAAAAATTGATTAAACAGCGATGAGAAATTATTATGTTTAGGAAATTTTAATCTGAATTATTAACTTTCATCCCCTGTTTTTATCATTGAAAACAATTAACCGATCAAATCATAAAAACAAATTACTATGAAGAATCCTGAAAGTTCCCGTGAAAAAAATCATGTTTCACGACGGAAGTTTGTTGCAACATCAGCAGCTGCAGCAGCTGGTATGACGATACTTCCCAGTGGCATAATTAGTGCCCGGGGCCGCACCGCACCGAGTGATAAACTGAATATAGCAGGTATTGGTATAGGTGGGATGGGCCACAGAAACATTGATAAACTGAACTCCCAGAACATCGTGGCACTCTGCGATGTGGACTGGAACTATTCCGAGGGTGCCTTTAAAGACTATCCAGACGCAAAAAAATACAAGGACTACCGCAAAATGTTTGATGAGATGGCGGATTCCATTGATGCAGTTGTGATCGCCACTCCCGACCACACACATGCGATCACTACCATGGCAGCCATGCAGCTTGGCAAACATGTGTATGTGCAGAAGCCGCTGACTCACTCAGTCTACGAATCACGCTTGCTGCGACTGACAGCAGAAAAATATGGTGTGGCAACCCAGATGGGTAACCAGGGGAACTCAAGTGATGATTTAAGAGTCATCTGCGAATGGCTTTGGGATGGCGCCATTGGCGAGGTTGAACGGGTGCATGCCTGGACCAACCGCCCGATTTGGCCGCAGGGACTGGAGCGCCCGGTGGAGAAGATGAAAGTGCCCAAAACACTTGACTGGGACCTCTTTATCGGCCCTGCACCTATGCGTCCCTATCACGAGGCCTATACGCCCTGGAACTGGAGGGGATGGTGGGTGACACCATCAAGGCCTGCAGGCTGCTTCTGGATAACCGTTTTGAATCCATCTACCAGACCACCACCAGGGACAAGCCCAGACCGAGGCTGCAAAAAGATCTTCTGAGCGCCCAT
>CAYOSB010000077.1:0-15177 GCA_964406495.1 uncultured Bacteroidaceae bacterium
GGAGATGTCCCGACATTGGGAGGAGTAGCGATATTTATAGGCATTGTCATTTCAGGTACACTCTTTTTGCCCATTAACATAATTGAAGATTATCGCTATCTTTTCGCCGCTTTGTTGATTCTCTTTGTTTTTGGAGTAAGGGATGACCTGTTGGTGTTGAAAGCCAAAAATAAATTTTACATTGAGCTGCTTGTTGCAATGATTGCGACTATTTTGGGTGATATAAGAATTACAAGTTTTCAGGGATTCCTGGGTGTAGAGGAAATCCCTTACCTTGCAAGTGTTCCCTTTTCTGTTTTCGTCTATATTGTTATCATCAACGGCTTCAATTTAATCGATGGGATTGACGGACTTGCTTCCGGAATAGCTATCCTGGTTTCTTTGGCATTTGGAGCTTTGTTTCTGCTAAATGATGACAAGTCTTACTCCTATGGACCCTTCATGCTTGCAGGTTCGTTAGCTGCTTTTTTCAGGTTCAACGTGTTCAGCAAGAAAAACAAAATCTTCCTGGGGGATACGGGCTCGCTAACGATCGGATTCTTAATTGCAACAATTACAATCACCCTGCTGGAACAGTCCAGCAGTGGAGGTGTTGTTCATCAGCTGATTTCAGTTCCGGCACTGACCATTGCCATTCTGATTGTACCTCTTTTCGATACGCTCCGGGTATTTATATTGAGAATCCTCTGCGGAGAGTCTCCCTTTCAGGCAGACAGGAAGCATATTCATCACCGTTTACTGAGTATGGGATTCTCCCATCAGAAATCTACCCTGTTGATCATGTGTTCCAACCTGCTCATTATCGGAATTTCTCTGTTGTTTGGTGCACTCATTGGGGCATTGAACCTCTTGATTGTTTTTTTCGTTGCCGCAGGACTGAGCTATATACCCGTCCATGTAGTGGACAGAAGAAATATTGAGACGCATTGATAATTTTAGCATAGTTTTTGATAGAATTTGGTCATTAGGATTAATTTAGATAGTAGAAAATAGTTATTATCGCCATTATATGTATAAATCAACATACGTTATTGAAGGTTTTCTTTTAGCTAAAAAATCTTTTTCATTTCGATCACTGAGTCACAATTTGCTGCGAGAAGAATTTTGAATTACATGAGCCATGGAATTGTTTTTAGAAAGCTTTATTGATAATTCTGAATGGTGGTGGTCTGCAGTCATAGGAGCATTGGTGGCTTTTCTGTTGACCTGGTTTGCAGTTCCAGCAGTCGTAAGGATATCCAAACATTTGAACCTTTTTGAAAGGAATTCCAGCAGGAGCTCACATAAAGGGAGCATTCCCACGCTTGGCGGGGTCGCCATTTTTGGCGGAATAGTTGTTTCGGGATCAATCTTTCTGCCGGAGGAGATCATGCCGCAATACCGGATCATAATCGCCTCCATGGTTGTGTTGTTTTTTGTTGGGGTCAGGGATGACCTGAAATCGGTCAAATCGAAAAGAAAACTCTTGTTTCAGTTAATTGTGGCACTAATGATCACCATCCTGGGAGATGTGCGTATCACCAATTTCCAGGGTTTTTTGGGCATCTGGGAAATGCCCTATATTGTGAGCATTCTCTTTTCAGTATTTGTTTATGTTTTGATTATCAACGGCTTCAACTTAATTGACGGAATTGACGGCCTTGCCTCAGGGGTGGCAATTGTAGCTTCAAGCACTTTTGCGATCCTGTTTGCCGTCAACCGCGAACCCATCTATTCAATTGAACCCATCATTATTACAGGATCATTACTCGCTTTTTTTATTTATAATGTATTTTGCAGAAAAAATAAAATCTTTTTAGGGGATACTGGATCATTGACCATCGGTTTTCTGATCGCAGTAGTGACTGTATATTTTATGGAAATTGATCGCGCCGAAGGGCACCTTCATCATATTATTTCTTTCCCGGCAATGACCTTTGCCATCCTGGTGGTACCGCTTTTTGACACACTGCGTGTTGTTGTAATTCGAGCGATCAGGGGACAATCACTTTTTGCTGCCGACCGCAAGCATATTCACCACCGATTGCTGGACCTTGGATTCAGTCACCTGAAGGCCACCCTGATCATTGTATCGGCAAATTTACTGATCATTGCCGTGGTACTTATTTTAAGGGATCTGAGGGGCTACCTGCTTGTCCTGGTCACGCTTGCAATCGCAGCGGGTTTGAGTTATATCCCAGTGTATTTGGTGGGGCGGAGGAAAAAAAAAGGATTGATATATTAACCGAAAGTAATCGACAAAAAACTCTCAAAAATTTCTATAAATATGAATTCGGAATTTTCAGACCAAGGATTATTGGTGTAATAACAACTCGTTAATATTGTTCTCCCAATTGCCCTAAGCGGTTCTTTTTATGATATCTAACATTTCTGAAGCAAGAATTTTACGATCAAAATCGGAGGCCAACTTTTGACAACCCTTCTTCATTGCAGCAACCAATCCAAAGTTATTAATCAACTCCACAGAGTTTAATATAAAATCGCTTTCATTTTCAGGTTTATAAAATAGCCCTGCATTGTAAGATTCAACAATGCTTCTTGCTTCCCCATCAACACCAATCAGGATCGGGATTTCCATCGCTGAAGCTTCAAATATTTTCGATGGGATCACCGTTTTAAACAAGTCACTTTTCCTCAGATTAATGATAGCTGCATCAAGAATGCTCAGATAACTTGCGACTTCATTCTTCGGAATAGCATCTAACATTGTTACATTGCCTATCTTTTCTTCAGTAACTTTCTTCAGTAACTTTTCTTTTTCAGCACCATTTCCGATAAGAAGAAATTGTATTCTGGGTTCAATCTTTTCAAGTGATTTTGCACAATCAAGAACAAAATCTAGTTTATGCGCCATCCCATGTGTCCCGATGTAACCAAAAATTTTTTTACCCTCCAATTCTAAAGCTTCTATTAAATCACTATTTCTTTCACAGGCATGATAAAGTTCCAGGTTTGCACCATTTTTAATTACCTCAATTTTGTCTGCTGAAATACCTTTTTTAATGATATCTTTTTTGAAGCTATCTGTAACAACGATAATCCTTTTAGCACTTTTATAGCATAATTTTTCTTCCCATTCAAAATACCTGACAAACAAATTATCTCTCATGACCCCGACCGTCTTTATTGATTCAGGCCAAAGATCACGGACCTCCATGATCCATGGTTTTCTCTTCCAGAATGACAGAGTCCGCCCCGCCAAGGCTGTGAAAAACTGGGGTGAAGTAGCAACTATGATGTCAGTTTTTACATTTAATCCAGCTAAAAAACCGGTAATCGAAAAGGAAATATAATCAAGCGTCCTTTTAATAAATCCCTGATTTGCTGTTATATAACTCCATACTCTTATAACACGGATTCCATCAATCCACTCAGTTTTTTTCCATTTATTCTTATACCCCTTATATACCTTTCCTTCAGGAAAGTTTGGAAAACAGGTTATAACTGTTACTTCAGCACCCTTTTTAACCCATTCTTTACAATGTTCATGAGTCCTGGTTGCAGGTGCGTTTACTTCCGGGGGGAAGTTGTCGGTTAAGAAGAGTATTTTCATAATATGATTTGAAAATAATATGGGAAGAAGTTGTATTTGACTTAATTATTTAATGGTAATTTTTGTTTTTAAATATTCTTTAAACTTGACTTCAACCTTGTAATTATCTGAAAACTTATTGTAACCATTAGGAATTCTTGTTTTCAATAAATCAATAGAATCCGCAGATACAAAATTGAAAGTAACCAAATCTGCAATTATGGTCGATTCTTTCACATTGGCTATAATACCTGGCGAGAACCAAAAGTGTGCTTTGCCTTCTTTTACTTTACCTTTCAACGAATCGGTAATCTCAATGCTATTACCAGTATATTTCCATTCCCGTTGATGGTAGGTCCTAAGTTGATGAAACCCATTGTGCTGTGCTTTCACAAAGTCTTCATTATCAACCATTATAGTAACATTTGCACGCCGGCCAACACGATGTGAGGCCCATACTTCTGAAGAGTCTCTATCTTTAATTGTAACGGTATTATGTGCAGCGGTACCCCTTTCACTTAACCGGACAGCTCCTCTTTCATAAGTTGAAATACCGGGGTCAACAATAACAGGCCTCTGTTTCACATATAATACAAAATTGAATGTGTCTGCATGAGCATGACCTGGCTGGTATGCCGGACCTATTTGGCCTATGTCGATGATACATTCATAGTTCGGATAACTGAATTTTCGATAACCGGAGGCGGCCAATTTCAAATATGGGTTAACAGGTTTCAGATCTAATGAAGAGGCATATTCAATGAGCTGAATAGTTTCAGGAGCAACCCCAGGTGCAGCATCGTTTAAAAGAGGAATATCGCCGTTAGTAAAAGTAATGATCTTTCTCCAGGACAACATTTTCTGTGCAATGTTCTTCATGTATTCCAACATTGATTCCTGGTCTGAGAACCGATGATTATTTTGTAAAAGATTAATACAATCTAGAAGCCTGTCAAGTATTATCTGGTGGTACATTGGACTCAGCTCGAAATGGGAACCGTCATCGAGAATCTGTTCATTCAATTCTGATCCTATGATTTGTATCGCCTTTTTATAAATTTTTTTATCGACAAAATAGAAAGCTCCAAACAGCAGGCTAAAACCATTTTCGAGCAAGTGATTTGCCAGGAGATGATATTCAGGATTTTTATACAGGATGAGATATTGATCATATAAAGAAACGTTGATATGCGTGTTTATATGTGATTGATCAATAGAATACCTGTTTTCAGCATCTCCATTGATGCCTTGTTTATTTAGGAATTTAATCCAGTTTATACCACGGAGTGCTATCGGATAAGGTTCTAGTGCTGTTGGGTTTTTTGGAATATTTTCAATAAAACTACATATCAGTTCATATCCCAACTCCCTATCCATATTTGATTGGAGCAGGAAATCCATATAATTAAGATTATATGTCCATAGCTTACCATAATCTTGTTCATTCCAGTTTATTTTTCCCTGGGAATAGCATTTACAGATATTAAGAAAGGTAAAAGAATGTTCTTTTTTTTCCGAATCTTCTTTGTTGACATTAAAATGAATCGAGGTTGGCTTCTCAATCCAGGGTTTAAATATTAGTGGAGTCCCGATTTTATTTGTAGAAAGCATTCGCCTTATTTTAAGTCCGAATAATCTAAGAATCCGATACCTAAGTTGATATCGAATCTGTATTGGCTTAATATACAATAGTGTACGGACTATTAAAAGGAGCTTTTGCATTGAAATAACAAAATTTATGAACGCTCTAGAGAGATACTATCGTTTTCTGTCGATAATACAAACCGGTGTGAATCAGTCTTCGCGCGATTTTTTACTGCACTATATCATTAGTATGGCAATAGGAAAATGAAACATATTAATATTTATACACTTATCCATTTACCCTCCTTCAGACTATGGATTGCAGCGAAACTGGTTTTGGTGGTGTTTACAATTTCATCGAAGGGAATTATAGGTTGCCCGGTTTTGATGGATTCCACGAGTAACTTAAACTGATTGTGATGACCTTTATCGAGCTTGGCCTTTTGCTTTGAAAAGCCTTTTATGCCAAAACCTTTAAGGGTGCGCCAATTGTCAATGATGAGTGTTTTTCCCTGGTTGTATGCCTCAATACGCTCCTTGGAATAGGCTTTACTTCCATTGGCAAAATAGTTAATTACCGCGTTGGTACCATTTTCATATTTTAGAAGTATGCTGGCATTATCTGTGTTTTCCTGGGGATTGGTTCCCATGCTGTTCATACATATAGCCTTTACCTTGCTTCCGGCCAGATAGGTACACAGGTCAATGTAATGGCAGGCTTCGCCAATGATACGACCACCACCCACGTCCAGATCGTGTATCCATACATCGGCAGGAATGTAACCTGCGTTCATGGTGGCAATAATATTCTTTGGTCCTTCACCCAGTAGTTGTTTCATCTTCTGAGCCAGGGGTGCAAATCTTCTGTTAAACCCAACCACCACCATCGGTGAATCTTTTTTTTGGGTGTCGGCAGCTTCCCCAACTGTTGCTGCGAGGTTCGTTGCTTCAACAATTTGTTCCAGCTCTGTTTCGTTCAGGCAAAGCGGTTTTTCTACGAATACATTTTTGCCTGCATGGAGTGCTTCCAGAGTCATGGAAGCATGTAAGTTGTGGCGGGTGGTGATCATCACTGAATCTACTTCCGGATCCTGGAGGATTTCAATGTAATCGGAAGTAGCCTTGGAAACGCTACCTTTCTTCGCAAGGGTTTTGGCAGACAACCCTCCGGCACTGGCAATGTATTTCATATTTGCATTGGCTGCTTTCATGCCCGGGATAATGGTCGTTGATGTAAAGTTACCTGCACCAATAATACCAAATACTCCTTTTACGGCTTTAAATGAAGTGCTGGTTACACTTACCGTGGTGCTGCGTTGACTGTTTTCCGGGTAAATCAATATGGATGCGACAGAACCAGTCTTCTGCATATCGCTGTAAATCTGGCTGTAATCTTCCAAACTTACTCGTTCAGTGATGAGTGATTTTACATCTAACTGGCCGGATGACAAAGCATTCAATATGGCCTCGAAATTGCGTTTTTCGGTCCAGCGCACATATCCAATGGGATAGTCCTGTCCTTTCTGTTCGTAATTTTCATCATAGCGACCAGGGCCGTACGAGCATGAGACCTGAAAGGTGAGCTCTTTTTTGTAGAAATCGTCTCGCCGGAGGTTAAGACCTATGACCCCCACCAGGATTACCCGTCCACGCTTGCGGCTCATTTCAGCGGCCTGATGGATAATTTCATCACTTTTGTTTGATGCTGTAATAATTACCCCGTCGGCACCCAGCCCATTGGTAGTATTTTGTACGAACTTTACAGGGTCCGTGCCGTTTGCAGGATTAAATGCTTTAATCCCACGGGCGTGAGCCAGCTCCACTTTGTGCTGATCGAAATCGTATCCGATTACCTGACAGCCATTGGCTTTCAATAGTTGCGCAGTAACAAGTCCGATTAATCCCAGGCCAACCACAACTATTGTTTCGCCAAATGTTGGATTACATAGGCGTATACCTTCAAGACCGATGGACCCAATTACGGTAAATGCTGCTTCCTCATCGGACACATTATCCGGGACCCTGACACAGAGGTTTTCAGGTATACAAACGTACTCAGCATGATGACCATTGGATGCCACCCGATCGCCCACACTGAAACCATGCACCCCTTTACCAATGGCTTCCACCACCCCAACATTACAGTAACCCAGGGGCAGCGGTTGATTCAGCTTGTTGAATACAGCTTCCAAAGTTGGCATAATTCCTTCAGCCTTTATTTTATCCAAAACCTCTTTTACCTTGTCTGGTTGCTGACGGGCTTTATCTATAAATCCGGCCTTGCCAAACTCAACCAGCATGCGTTCCGTTCCCAGCGAAACCAAACTCCGGGTGGTTTTTATAAGTACTGTGCCAGATTTAACCTGAGGTGTAGGGACTTCCTCAAGATTGGTGTTGCCCGTTTTAAGGTCCTGTATGATTTGTTTCATGATCAAGTTTGATAATATGATGGTTGAAACCGATTGCTACTAATCTCTGCTCAGGCTCAGTCAAACTTTTCTATTTGGACTCGGATCCTTTGCTATTAAACTGCATTAGTTTAGATCAAGAATTTACATTGCTTCAATAATAATATCTACACTTTTTCGAAAATGGTTTGAACCATGTTAAAAAATTGATTGATTAAATTGATTTATAAAGTGAATGTATTTGCGTACAGGTGTTTTCTTCTTGAAAAGTATATTCACTTTTATCTGAAGAAAATGCGTTAATAATTTTTTCAGTCATGTCATTAATGTTGTTATATCTATATAAGATTACCTCTTTGGGGCGGATTACTATATCGCTTGCTACAACTGGGGTATTATAATATAGCGCTTCCTTAATGGTGAGCCCTTCAATATCTGTATTCGTTGCTCTTACATATACATCAGACAATTTCCAAATTTCGAATGCATTAGGCAACGGTTCCGAAATTATCAAGATATTCTGTCTTAAATTAAGTTGATCAATGTCCAGAGCCAACTCCTTAAAATAGTCAGTATCTTCAATAATCGGCATCACCATTATCAGTCCAATAGAATACCCCTTAGAGACCAGGTTACTCAACGTATAAATAATTTGTTTAATTCCATATACATCAATTTTGTTCTTTCTGTAGAGCTTCCATGCAGAGGTACTTATCAAAAAGTTGAATTGCTTTCGAAAATAATAGATATTACTATCTAAACCAGATTCTTCAAAAGGTAAAGGCGGTATAAATGCTGGTAATATTTTAAATTTTTCAATATCTATTGCATAGGTAGCTGCAATATATTGGGATAAATATTTGTCATTCAATATTATGTGTTTAACATTTTTTAAAAAAAATCTAATTAAGACTTTTTGAAACCGATTCTTAATATTTCTGATTCTTTGATTATGTATGGTCAAGATGAACTTATGATGTCGAGCAAATAACCCTAATAATATCCATAATTTTATATTATTTGAGTGTAAATGGACCCTTTTATTCCTTGAAACAAATAAAGATAAGAATTCAAGGAAAAAATAGTGAACTTTGAAAATCTGGTTACCCGGGTCATCTCGGCTTCCATTAAAATTTTTAAATATAAGTTTGATTTCGTTCTGATCTTTTAAACGCTCAAATAACCGCATAGAATGGACACTTACCCCTCCATATGGAGGTGGATATGTACTCCAAATTTCAATTATTGGTTTTTTTGACATAATATCAAAACGTTATCTTCCTATATTAAACTACAGCAGAAAAGTTACCCTATATTTTTAACAAAATTCACAGATGTTTGAACTCATTGAGAAGATTCAACAGTAACTGAAATGTATTCCAAACAACTATGTCATGCACTAAAATCAATTGCTACTTTCTCCGCTCTTTTAATCCAAGTATGATCCTTTGAAACTATCTTAACCCTATTTGTTTTCTCAAGTAAGAGATTTTTGTTTTTCTTTATTTCAGACAATAAATAAATTAAATCATCTTTACTATAAGGAATCGACCACCCAATATTGTTTTTTTCAATATATTCCGCAGAGTATGTGCCCTTACTTGCAATCACAGGTTTCCCGTGTCCGATATACTCAAAAAGTTTAAATGGAGACGCAAAACTCCGATATTCGACCGGTTTAACAAAAAGCATAGCTATATCACTCATGTCTAGATATTTTTCCATCTCAGATCCCATTTCATGTATGACATGGATATTGGCTGGTATACCATTATTGATCAATTCGTATTGGTCTTTAACTTTTAACCATTCTTCCTTACGGGTACATACGGTGAATTGTATATCTGGCAGTGATTGCAATGCCTTAAATATTTCATGCATCTGATAGTTTGATCCCATCCCTCCCACATAAAACAGGTTTAAATAAGATTTTATTGGATTGACGATAAACTGTTCATTATAATTATTATGCCCAGGTTCCAGCACATCAAATACCATTGAATTTGTTCTTGGTATATAATCGGCCATTTTCAAAGTTGGCAGATAAATTTTTGTCACATATTTCCTGTACTTCATTAAATCTAAATAGAAAAAGCGCCTGGCGATAAAAGCTTTCCATTTTGGTATATCATTTGTATAATTTGGAAATACCCAGTAAATATCCCGATAAAATAAGCCAATTGGTATTTGAAATATCTTACACGTTTTAAATAATTTGTAATCAATAAATGGCCTTAAAGGGATGTGATGAGGATCTGTGAATGCGATTGGAACATTTGAACTCTCGGAATACATGAAATCATAATGAACCCCGCTCTCAATATTATCAATAATTGAATTAATCCTTTGTTTCCTGACATAACTGTGGCCACTAACTAAATCAACATCGTACCCTAGTTTTTTAAAAGCATTGTACATTTGCATTGGCCTGATCCCACTTGCAGATTTTGCATTTGGATCCAATATGGTTGGCAAATGAAAAATTATTTTTTTCATTAATTTTTATTTTATGATATATTAATAAAAACTAGATTTCAGGCAAATTGTATAGTTCAATGTGAATAAGAATGCTCAATATCTTCATTATATAAAAAGCTGAATACTATACCGATCGACAAATAAATTTCGGTATATACGTATGCTTTTGCTACTAGGATTCCAACTGTTGTAAACATTAAATACGAAAAAGCAAATAGGTATTTCGAGTTTTTTAGTTTTCCATTTTTTATCCATTGTAAAGCATTAATCCAGACTGTAGATAACAGTATTATAAAAAGCAAAAATGAAATTAAGCCATACTGTCGCCAATAAGATAATAGATTATGGATGTAGGATCCGTCTCCGCCAATGCGTAAATGACCATGCAAATCACCAATAAACCAGTTTTTATGAATGGCTTCTATTCCAGATGCGGCCATACTCTGTCTAGCCAACAATGAAGTATCAGCTGATGGTGAAAATAATAACCGCAGCACTCTGCTATTCTCGAATAGATCATAATTAATCTCCAGGATAGCTATTATGAAAAATATCGAGATCAGAATTATTCCAAACAATGAAAATAAACCTTTAACTCTGAATCTAATAACAATTGCAATAATCCCTATTAAAAAAAACAATACAAGGGCAAAGCGTGAATTAATGAAAAACAGGGCTATCAAGGATACTATATATACAATAGTTGCTATTGTTGGCTTTTTAATATAACATAAAGCTCCAATAGCGCTTAATACAAACCACTCTGCTATTCTCAAATAATTACCTTCATCCTGCCCTAATACCTGAAAACTAAAACTATCACGGTCAATAAGACTTATCAACACGAGTACCATCAATAAATAAGTTACTAAAAAGGTCTTCCTAAAAGAATAGTATATTAATGCATTGCCAATTAAAACGCCAGCAATTAAAGAAATCAAATATCGTAATACCAAGTATATATCTGTAAATTCTGAATCAACATCAATAATAACTCTTAGAAGAGTAGCTATAAAGAAAAGACTGAAGCTTATTATCACATACCATAGCTTTTTTTCAGTCGATATCTCTATTAATTCTAATTGCAAATAACTTATTAGACTTACAAAAACAATTGAATAGGTAATAATACCAAATGGAATCGAGGGTATGCCTGTTGCTGCGCTAACGGAGTATGAGATGAAGTCACCAAGAACCAACAAATAAAAAACAGATAATCCCAACCGTGCGGAAAATTTTCGTGAATTACTATTTTTAATTATACTATCCAATCGATTCACAAGTTTTTCTCAATTGATGTATTCACTTTAGAAAAAACAAATCTTTTCCAGCTTGTTAGTTCTAAAGTATATTACTATTATTCCAATTAAATATATTATACCACTGCCAAGGGATATTCCAATTACAGCAATAAACGGATCATTATATACCCAACCAAGGTATATTGCATTTAAATTAAAAATTACCATTATTAACTGAAGGATAAAGTTAATCTTCTGCCCTTTTGTCGCGAGTAATATTAATGAAATGGGAGAATAAACAAATCTTGCTGCCATTCCAAAAATTAAAAACGAAGCAAA
The DNA here is from genome assembly GCA_964406495.1 of uncultured Bacteroidaceae bacterium. Classification (GTDB taxonomy): domain Bacteria; phylum Bacteroidota; class Bacteroidia; order Bacteroidales; genus M55B112. Next base: position 11,583 of record CAYOSB010000077.1, read on the forward strand.
TCTCCCAGCTTCATACCATTGTTGTCCAAAAATTAATACAAAAAGGTCTGCTCCAAAAAAATACAAAACTATAGTTGGAATTATTGTGATTCCTGCCAGGATCATTATTATTTTTATTGTGATCTTGGATAAAACTCCATTTTTAAGATGCTCACTAATATCACCATATAACACATGTGATATGGACTGTCCAATAACGCGAAGCGGTGCACCAAGTACTTTTTGAGATAGCAAATAATATCCGGCTATCTTTGGACTAAACGCTGAGGCAAACAGTATTTGAGGTAATTCCAAACTTACTACATTTAGTAGTGAGGCTGGAGTATCTAAAAGCGCAAAAGCTCTATGTTCCTTTAATAATCTTGTTTTTTCACTAAGGTCTTTTTTAATTTTAAATATCGATTTACCTAATCCAGATTTTCTTGAAAGCGAAGTAATTCCCGTAGATTGACCCAGAATTTGCCCAATTATGAGTCCGATTGCTCCAACCCCAAAAATGCCTGACAGAACTTGAGTTACGGTGCTGGTAAGGCTTTGTAGTATTTTGGTTTTTGTAATTATTTTATACTTCCTTTGTCTTATTGCCCAATAATTTAATGCTTTATATGTACCTAATAGTAATACCCCTATGGATAGTAACCATAGGTAGTTTTTTATTTCCGGACTATTTGTCCAATTTGAAATTGATTCACTTAGAGATAAGCCCAGAATCAGAACAATAATACTTGCGATTATATTTATCTGAAAAGTCATTGAGAAAATCACTTTGGCTTGACTCTCTTTTTTAGGAAGGGGAATTGCTAATTCGTATCGTAAACTTGATACAATTACAATTATGTTTAGTATGGAAGTATAAATTGCTAGAATTCCAAATTCATCAGGAGAATATAATCTTGTTAATAACGGTGATGTGAGTATTATTATTAGCTGTCCAATAATAGTACCAGAGGCTAGTAGAAGAACATTTTTAAAAAATTTACTTCTGATCATAAATCTGCTTCCTCCACTAATTTCTATGATCTCCATAGCTGAAAGAGGAACAATTGTTAAATTAATAAAATCGAAAATCGACCTAAAGGTGTTAATTACTTAATTCCCAGTAGATCTTCGCTTTTGCATAGAATATAGTTCCAAATGTCAACCCAATCCCTAATAGTCCACCGAGTATAAACCAAACAATCATTATCAATGCCCTCTTCGGCTTCGTTTTTTCCACTGGCACCACCACCTCCTCAATCACAGAAAATACCGGTGTATCTTCCTTGACCTGGATCCTTGCCTGCTCCATCTGTTTGGCAAGTTCTGAGTAAACTTCAAAGGCAAGCTGGTACTCATTTTCCAGTTTTTCAAGCTCTGTCTGGGCTATGGCACTGCTTATGTTTTTGTTGGCATCCCTGTATGCTGCCAACCGCCTCTGGGCTTCTTCAAATTCACGTTTTTTTTCATCGTATCGATCTTTGATAAATTCGAATTGTGCAGTGGCCTTTTCAATCTTAATCCGGGTGATATACTCCTGCAGTAATTTTTGTGCTTTTTGCGCAACCTGGGCAGACAGTTCGGCCTGATGAAAATTGCTGGACAAAGTAAGATATCCATCTTTTTCATTTACATTTAATGCCAGATTCTCTTCAATTCTTTTTCGAATTTCTTCCTGTTCTGTTGTAATACGGATCGTTTCAGATTCAGGCCTGGCAGACACTTCCTGTTCTTCACCTCGAATGGCTTTCATGATAACCCCTGGCAAACCTATGGTGTACTTCTTCAACGCCGAGAATATGCCGGGTTTATAATAATTCAGATAGTAGTCATACAATGAAACCTCCTCTTCAATCTCTTCATACCGATATTCAGTATTCATGATCTCCAATTGAAAAGAGATGCTGCTCACGATTTGGGGATAGAGCATCGGAGAAATTTCATTTCCCCCCATATTCATATCCAAGTTAAATCCTGCCAGGGATGCCAGCGATGATAATCCACCCATTTTAGCAGAAGGACTATTGATCTGGGGGACCATCGTAGTGGTTGCGGTGTATTCTTTCGGACTAAAAAGAGCAATAAAAAGACCCAGGAAAATAAAAATGATGATCGTTTTTATTACCGTTCTTCGGCCTTCCCACAGTGTTTTTGCCAGGGCGATCAGATCAATCTCATCTTCCTTGGCTGGCTTTTTACTATTTTTCTCTTCTGTTGACATTATTACCTACAATTTTTTATAGACATATACAGCTTCGCCCATTCAGTCACAATAAACTGAATTTGGATAATTCACGTCATACCATTTCATTAATATACCAAAATGAATCAAATAATATTTTGTGCCGCTGTGCCATTATACAACATAATTAAACCAAAATGGTAGCTTATCATAGAAACTGCTAATGTTCCGGGAATTTTTTATTCACACAAGTATTGTCACTTGAGGTCAGGAATGCAACTATTGCCCACTCCCCCCGTCAAAATTGTTAATGATTGTTACTATAATCAGTGCCATAGAACTAACCGCGGAACTTAGTCCCACAACTTCCTGCGTCGACATCTTGGTCCGCTCCGGTTTCCTCGGCACCACGATCTCAGCGCCCGGTTCCACTCTGGGGTAATCATTGAAAAAAACAATCCTGTTCGTTTTGTCAATGGACCCGTTCGCGTAAATGACATATGATTTGCTTTTTTTCGCATCTGTTGCAAAACCACCTGCCATCGAAATATACCTGCTGAAACTATATGATTTGTCGTACCGGACGGTAATGGGATATAACAAAGCTCCGCTAAGACGCACCGTCTGAGCCTCCTTGGTGATCTTCAATTGATCTCCGTCCTGGAGAAAAATATCGTACTTACTCCCGGGATTTTCCAAAATTTTCGCGAGATCGATCCCAATGGCCTGCTCTGTCTCCTCGTCTACGTTGAACACCAATGAATCTCCGGACGCTTCCATCAAAGATTCCAGTGCATTTCTTCGTTCCTCCTGGTCGACACTTACTTTCCTGATGAGACTGGCTCCTTCCGGATACGCCTCCGCAGTGAGTCCGCCTGCTCTTTTTACAATGTCAGAGATCCGTTCCAATTTGTTGGATAGACTGTACTCGCCGGGATAAACGACTTCACCTTCTAAACTTACCACCTGCGGCTCCTCGTATCCGGGTGATTTCCTGATGAATACCTGGTCGAACGGCTGCAGGTTGAATTGTTCGGCATCCACCGACAAACCCAGGTCTTTATCCACTGTAAACTGATAGATTTCAGATAAGATACCTGTCATATCCGTCTCTTGCACAGACCTGTATCGCCTGGCAACTTCCACACGTGATACAGAGGCCGATTCAGTCAATCCACCTGCCATCATGATCAGGTCCTCCAGTGAGGTACTTTCCATATAAGGATAGGTTCCCGGTTCATTCACTTCTCCCGAAATTTCTACATGGTACGATTCACGCAGATCAAAAATAGATGAAACAGACACAATATCATTTTTGTGCAGCCGTATCTCCGACTGACCTGCTTCATTCAGAGCAGCAAGGTTTACCGGGATCACTTCAAACGAAAAATCATCCCTGGTCCTGTAAATCAATGCCCGCTGTAAAAAAGCATCCTC
>CAYOSB010000078.1:0-15020 GCA_964406495.1 uncultured Bacteroidaceae bacterium
TGACAGAAGTGTTTCTTTTCCCAGGGGAGGGATGATGCGTTTCATGTTCATGATTGTCAGCTTTGTAGGTTTACATTGTCAGGCCTGTTGATCGAATGTGAACGTGGCATTCGGATCCTGCTCCAGTTCGTAAGTGTATTGTTTCACTTTCTCAGCCCATGCGGCCGGTTTATGACGTTTATCAAAGGTACGAAAGTCTATGGGTTTCCCAATGGTGATCCGGTAATGACCACCTTTGTGTTTAAATGTCTCGCTGGGCAGGTAGAACATCTCCAGGTTGGCTTTTATCCCCAGTTTCTTTCGTAGATTGGCAAGGTTATAGAAAAAATTTGAGCAACGGCCGGTAATGTGTATGGGTACCACATTCCTTTTGTGTTGTACTGCTTTTGTGATAAAGCTTTTTTTCCACTGGGGATCCCTGATCACACCTTTTTTCCGTCTTGAAACCAGTCCTGCCGGAAAGGTCATCACCTGGTCGTCCGACTGGAAGATGCTGTCAATGCGTTTCACATTTTCGACCATTTGCGCGCCATGCTTGTTAATCGGAACAAACACACCATCCATATTTTTTGCATTCATCAGGATGTCATTCACCAGGACCTTTACTTTGCGGTCGTATTGCTGTCCCAGTTCATGGATGAGCATCACCCCGTCAAATCCGCCCAGCGGGTGATTGGCAACAAATATGTTCCGACCGTCCTCCGGCAGGTTTTCTTTTCCCACCACCGATACCTCTACATTAAACATATCAATCGCTGCAGCAGCGAAGTCAAAATCCTTCTTGTGGCCATGATGCTCCAGGATTTCGTTGATCTGGTCGAGTACCAGGGCATTGTGCAGGTACCTGTAGATAAACCCCGGGATCCAACGGGCCATTCCAGGGCTTTTGCTCCTGAAGATCTCCCTGATATTTACAGGCTTGAAGTCTTCGTTCATAGTTGCGTTTTCCATATCGTTTTGGAAGGTCACAGGATACAAAAATACCAAAAAATTACCGTTTAGCGGTCAAAACTTTAAATGCCCTGTAAATACTGCCACAGCATTTGATTGAAAGAAAGTTATTAACAAAGTGGGAAAAAGTGGGGAAAATTGGAACAAAGTGGGAAAAAATCTATATTTTTACCTCTTAATGGACCCAAAGGCATGATCACATTCATCGGAGATTATACAGTCAGGCTCGATTCAAAGGGGAGGCTTTCTTTTCCTGCCGCATTCAAGCGGCAGATGAAGGATGCTTCTGCAGAGGGTTTTGTGCTGAAGCGTGATGTATTCGAAAAGTGCCTGATCCTCTATCCCATGGAAGAATGGGAGCGGCAAAATGCAATGATCAGGGAGCGAACGAATCCTTACAACAAGGAGCACGCAAAGTTTCTGCGCATGTTCTATGCCGGCACGGCGGAATTATCAATGGATGCAAGCAACAGGATGCTCGTACCTCGTCGGCTGCTGGATCATGCCGGGATATCCGATGAAGTGGTGCTGGCCGGTCAGTCGGGCAGGATCGAGCTGTGGGATGCTGGAGCGTATCCGGGTGTGAGCACGGCGGACGATGATTTTGCTGCCATGGCTGAGAAAATACTTGGTGGATCATCAAAAGAATCAGAATAATATGGCTTATCACAGGCCTGTATTGCTGAGTGAAAGTATTGAAGGATTGAATATACAGCCAAAAGGGACCTATGTGGATCTTACTTTTGGCGGAGGGGGTCACTCCCGCCAGGTTCTTGAAAAGTTGGGAAAAAAAGGAAGGCTGATTGCATTTGACCAGGATCCGGACGCAGCCCGTAATATCCGGGATGACCACAGGCTCATCTTTGTCAGGGCAAACTTCAGGTACCTCCGTAATTTTCTGAGGTACCATGGTGTTGCGGAAGTAGATGGCATCCTCGCCGACCTGGGAATCTCTTCGCACCAGATCGACCAGCCGGACAGGGGATTTTCCTTCCGGACCGACAGTCGACTCGATATGCGCATGAACCCTTCCTCCCGGAAATCTGCTGTTGAGGTGCTCAACGAAACCCCTGAAAACGATCTCTACAGAATCTTCCGGGAATATGGAGAATTGAAGAATACCGGTACCGTAGTGCGGTCGATCCTGGAAGCGCGAAAGACAGCGGAGATTCGCACGACTGCCCAACTGGAAGGGATTCTTGGGGACCTGGTCCCGCAACAGACACGGTCCAAATTCCTGGCAAAGGTCTACCAGGCGATCAGGATCGAAGTCAACCGGGAGATGGATGCGCTGGCAGAGATGCTAGAGCAAACAGCAGGCTGCATGGCCGAAGGAGGAAGACTGGTGGTGATCACTTATCATTCACTGGAGGACCGGATGGTGAAGAACTATATGAAGACCGGGAATATCGAGGGAGAACTGAAAAAAGACTTTTACGGCAATCCTGAAACATGCTGGAAACTGATCAACCGAAAGGTCATTACACCCGGCGAAGCAGAGCTGAAGGAGAACAGCAGGGCCAGGAGTGCCAAGCTGAGAATCGCAGAAAAGATTTAAACGGATAGATTTCGATGAGCAGGGAGCGTAAAAATATTGAATTTGAAGAGGTCAGGGAGGAAAAGGGACCGCAGTTTTCCTTTCGCAGTCTGATCGATGGGAATGTGCTTACGCAACGTGCAGTGATCAGGCAGGCACCTTTCCTTGCACTGCTGGCGATCCTCGCACTGTTGATGATTGCCAACCGGAACCACGCTGAGAAGCTGGTGATCCGTTCCAACGTGCTGCAGACGGAAGTAAAGGAGCTGAGGTCGCAGGCCATCACCACTTCATCGGAACTGATGACAGTGAGTCGGCAGAGCAGGGTGGAACAGCTGGTAAAGCAGAAGGACCTCGGATTGGTCGAAAACAAGGAACCGTTAAAAAAACTGGTGATCGAAAAGGAATAATGTCATTGAAGAGGAACATATTGATCCGTGTAAGTGGGGTATACCTCGCCATGGTACTTTTTGCCATCGCCATCCTGGGAAAGATGTTCTATCTTCAATTGATCGAAAAAGACAAGTGGGAAGATGTTGGGGTGAACAGCATCTCCTACAAGACCATTGAACCCAACCGCGGAAATATCTATTCTGCCGAGGGTCGCCTGCTTGCCGTTTCCGTACCCTATTACGAGGTGAGGATGGATATGCGCAGCGAAGCATTTACCAGGGATATTTTTGACAGGAACGTGGATTCACTCGCCATCCGGCTTTCCTGGTTGTTCAACGACCGCCACTGGACCGTTTATAAGCGCAACCTGGTAAAAGCCCGGGAGGAGGGCAACCGCTATTATCTCGTAAAACGCAACGTATCTTATTCCCAACTGCAGCAGCTCAGGGATTTTCCCATATTCAGGCTCGGACGATACCGGGGCGGAACCATATTCGTCCAGCAAAACCGCAGGGTCAGGCCACACAGGGAGCTTGCAGCGCGGACCATCGGATACACCATGCAAGGAGACCTGGGAAGCGTTGTTGGGATAGAAGGTGCTTATGATGAAGAACTCTCAGGTGTAGAGGGTTACAGGCTCATGCAGAAGATCCCCGGAGGCAACTGGATGCCGGTCAGTGACAAGAACGCGGTGGAACCGCGTGACGGTTTTGATATTGTTACCACTATAGATATTGACCTGCAGGATGTGGCGGAAAATGCATTGCTAACCCAGCTGATGAAGCACGAGGCTGCGCATGGTTCCGTGGTGGTAATGGAAGTGCAGACCGGAAAGATCAGGGCCATTGCCAACCTGGGGAAGAATGATGAGGGCATCTATACAGAGAATTATAATTATGCCATCGGCGAAAGCACGGAACCGGGATCAACCTTCAAACTGGCATCTGCTATTGCCCTGCTGGAGGACGGACTGGTGGACCCGGATGATTCAGTGGACGTGGGTAACGGGGTCATATATTATGATGATCACCGCCTGGAGGACAGCGGGGACGAAGGATTGGGTGTGATCACATTCAGGGAGGCTTTCGAAAAATCGTCCAATGTAGGTATCTCCCTGCTGGTCAGGGATCACTACCAGGAACGGCCCGAAGCATTTGTCGGCAGGCTCTACCGCTTCGGTCTGAACCAGAAGCTGGGGATCGAGATCAAGGGGGAGGGAGCACCGGAAATCAAGTATACCGACAGTCCCCTCTGGTCAAATATCTCCCTTCCGATGATGTCCATCGGGTACGAGGTAAGAATGACACCGCTGCAGCTTTTGACGTTCTATAATGCAATTGCCAATCACGGACAGATGGTCAAGCCCCTGTTCGTGGAGGAGATCCGCTATCGCGGGAAAGTTGAGTATGAATTTGAAAAAACAATCCTGAACCACAAGATATGTTCCGATGAGACCCTGGAGAAGATCAGGCCTATGCTGGAAGGAGTTGTTGAGCAGGGCACCGCTAAAAATCTGCGAAATTCCTATTATCCCATCGCCGGAAAAACCGGTACCAGTCAGATCGCGGATGCCAAGCGTGGCTATCAGCAGGGCAGGTACCAGGCTTCCTTTGCCGGGTACTTTCCCTCCGATGATCCCCGGTATTCATGCATTGTAGTAATCAGCTCCCCTTCTCAGTCTGTCTATTATGGCAACCTGGTTGCAGGACCCATCTTCAGGGAGATCACCGACCGGATCTATATCCAGGATCTGAATATGCAGAAATCCGATGAGGTATTCCTGGCAGAACAACAGGGGGCACCCTATTCCAAGAGCGGGCATAAACGGGAACTTGAATCGACATTGAAATACCTGGACATTCCATACATGTCAAATGAACATGAATCTGAATGGGTGAAGACCATGAGTACAGCGGACGGCGTAATGTTGAGGCGCAGTGATATCAGCTCGCTGTACGTACCTGACGTGAAGGATATGGGAGCCAGGGATGCCATATACCTGTTGGAAAACCTGGGATTGAATACAGCGATCAACGGCCGCGGGACTGTGCACAGCCAGGATCCGCCGCCGGGGACTATACTGCGAAAAGGAGATCGTGTAACCTTGCAAATGAGTATTACAGAAGGATGATACTGAGCACACTCATACAGGACATTGAGATCATTCGTGTGAAGGGGAACACGGAGATGGAGATCCATGCCGTCACATTCGATTCGCGGGATGTGCAGCCAGGAAGCCTGTTCGTGGCCATCAGGGGGACTTCCTCCGACGGGCACGACTATATTTCTCAGGCAATCGCACAGGATGCGGCCGCCATCGTGTGCGAAGAAATTCCTGCTGAATGTCCCCCGGATGTAACATGCATCGAAACGCCAGATTCAAGAAAGGCGATCGCACTGATTGCTTCTGCGTGGTACGGACATCCTTCCAGGGAAATACGCCTGGTTGGGGTAACAGGAACCAATGGAAAAACGACCATAGCCACCTTATTATATAAGGTCAATACCGGTCTTGGTTACAAGGCCGGTATTTTAACAACCATTGAAGTGATCATCGACGGGAAGTCCTATCCCGCCACGCATACCACTCCCGATCCCATGCAGATCAATAAGTGGCTTCGGGAAATGGTGACGGCCGGTTGTGAATTCTGTTTCATGGAGGTATCATCGCACGCTGCCAGTCAGCAGCGCATTGCTGGCTTGAAGTTCAGTGGTGGGGTTTTTACTAACCTGACCCACGATCACCTCGACTATCATAAAGATTTCAGTGCATACCTGGAGGCAAAACGTTCATTTTTTGATCAACTGGAACCAGAAGCATTTGCCCTCTCGAACCGCGATGACCGCAACGGGGAAGTAATATTGCAGCATACGAAGGCACGGAAATACTGGTATAGCCTGGGCAGGAACACGACATACCACGCACGAATCCTCGAACCACATTTTGAAGGGATGCTGATGGAGATCAATGCACAGGAGGTATGGGTGAAATTGACAGGAAAATTCAATGCGCTGAATATCCTGGCGGTATACGGCACCTGCCTGTTGCTTGGACACAGGGAGATGGAAGTGCTGGAACAGATCAGCAATGCAGGTCCGGCGGCAGGGAGGTTTGAGATACTTAAAGGTGCAAAGGGTGGTATGGCAGTGATTGATTATGCCCATACAGAAGATGCCCTGCGCAATGTGCTTGAATCGATCCATGAAGTGAACCGCGAAGGAAGAGAGGTTATTACGGTGGTGGGCGCAGGTGGCGACAGGGACCCATCGAAACGCCCCGGGATGGGCGCAGTGGCAGCCAGCCACAGCAACAAGGTGATACTGACCTCTGATAATCCCCGTTCGGAGGATCCTGCAGTGATCATGGCTGAGATGGAGGCCGGTATAATTCCGGAACACACCGCAGAGGTGCTGAAAATTGCTGATCGTGAAGAAGCCATAAAGACCGCTTGTATGCTGGCAGGGCAGGAATCATTGATACTGGTGGCAGGGAAAGGGCATGAAACATACCAGGAGATCAAAGGAGAGAAACGGCATTTTGATGACCGGGAGATCATAAAAAAATATTTAAAGTAATAGCGCATGTTTTACCATCTTTTTCAATACCTGGAGCAATTTGACCTCCCTGGAGCGGGATTGTTCCAATATATTTCGTTCCGTGCTGCGCTGACGGTGATCACTTCACTGCTGATCTCCCTTTTTATCGGTAAACGGATCATCAATTTTTTGATCCGCAAACAGATTGGAGAGACCGTTCGTGACCTGGAACTCTCTGGACAGAATCAGAAGCAGGGCACACCTACCATGGGTGGGGTGATCATCATCGCATCTATTGTGGTGCCTGTCCTGCTGTTCGGTAAGCTTGACAATGTTTATGTGATCCTGATGCTGATCACTACCGTCTGGCTGGGCCTGATCGGGTTCATGGATGATTATATCAAGGTATTCCTTAAAAATAAAGAGGGTTTGCGTGGAAAATTTAAAATTATCGGGCAGGTAGGGCTTGGCCTGATTGTAGGAATCACCTTCTGGCTCAGTGATGAGGCAGTGATTCGTGAACGTATCCCGGTCACAGAGGAAACGAGCCGGGAATATGCGGAGCTCCCCATGGTTACCAATGACGAAGGGGAATCATTTTTTCTGCTTGACCATAAAACACCGCTGACCACGATTCCTTTTGTTAAGAATAATGAATTCAATTACACCTGGCTGGTGTGGTTCGCCGGAAAACATGCCGATAAACTGGTATGGGTAGTATTTGTCCTCGTGGTGATCTTCATTGTAACCGCAGTGTCCAACGGGGCCAATCTTTCCGACGGGCTGGATGGACTGGCCACGGGATCCGCGGCAATTATCGGTACAACCCTGGGGATTTTTGCATGGGTTTCGGGTAATGCCATTTTTGCCGATTACCTGAATATCATGTACATCCCCAATGCGGGCGAATTGATGATCTATGCAGCTGCCCTGATCGGAGCCACCATTGGCTTTCTCTGGTACAACTCCTTCCCGGCACAGGTCTTTATGGGCGACACAGGCAGTCTTGCGCTGGGGGGGATCATCGCGGTCTTTGCTGTTGTGATCAGGAAAGAGCTTCTGATACCGATCCTGTGTGGCATCTACCTTTTCGAAAGTGTTTCAGTGATCCTCCAGGTATCATGGTTCAAGCACACTAAAAGAAAATTTGGTGCGGGCAGGCGCATTTTCCTGATGGCGCCGGCACATCATCATTTCCAGAAACTCGGGTACCACGAAGCAAAGATCGTAACCCGCTTCTGGATCATTGGACTGCTCCTGGCGGTCATTACTGTTGTAACCTTAAAAATCAGATAAACAGCATTATGGATAAGAGAAAAAGAATAGTCATTTTGGGCGCCGGTGAGAGTGGTACCGGCTCTGCGATCCTTGCGAAGCAGGAAGGGTTCGATGTGTTTGTTTCCGATTCGGCAAAGATCAATCCGAAATACAAGGAAATGCTCAATGAGCACCAGGTGCTGTACGAAGGGAATGGCCATACCGAGCGGCTGATCCTGAATGCAGATGAGATCATCAAAAGTCCGGGCATCCCGGAAAGTGCTCCTATTATGAGGTTGATACGGAAAAAAGGCCTGCACGTGATCTCCGAGATCGAGTTCGCCGGCAGGTTCACAAATGCGAAGAAAATTTGTGTGACCGGCAGCAACGGGAAGACCACCACTACTTCCCTGATCCATCACATGCTGAGAAAGGCAGGACTGAATATTGGGATTGCCGGCAATGTAGGAAAAAGTTTCGCCTTGCAGGTTGCCACGGAAGAATATGATTACTATGTGCTTGAGCTAAGCAGTTTCCAGCTGGACGGTATGTACGATTTCAAAGCGGATATCGCCATCTTGTTGAATATCACGGCCGACCATATGGATCGCTACGACTATAATATGCAGAATTATGTCGACAGCAAGTTCAGGATCACGCAGAACCTGACCGAGGAAGATTATTTCGTGTTTTGTTCGGATGATGAGATCACGATCAAGGAGCTGGAAAAGATCGTGTCCCGCGCCGTGCAACTGCCCTATGCTTATGAAAAGAAAGAGGAAGATGTTGCCTGGGTGGACAGCAGAGAGCAGATGCATATCGAATTTGAAGACGTGGATTTCTCCATGTCGGTACACGAACTGGCCCTCAAGGGACGGCATAACACCTATAACAGTATGGCTGCTGGTATCGCCGGGAATGTATTGAAGATCAGGAACGATATCATCCGTGAGGCGTTGATGGATTTCCAGGGGATCGAGCACAGGTTGGAGCAACTGAATAAGGTGCATGGCATCAACTTTATTAACGACTCCAAGGCAACCAATGTCAATTCTACCTGGTATGCGCTGGAGAGTATCAAGGGTGATATCATATGGATCGCCGGGGGTGTGGACAAGGGGAACAATTATGCCGATCTTTTTGACCTGGTAAGCAAGAAGGTGAAGGCGCTGGTCTGCCTGGGTGAAGACAACAGCAGGCTCATAGAGGCGTTCAGTGACAAAGTGGAAACGATTGTTGAGTCAAAAACCATGCTTGAGGCGGTAAAATCTGCCTACTACCTGTCATCGAAAGAGGATACGGTATTACTTTCCCCGGCCTGTGCAAGTTTTGATTTGTTTGAAAGTTACGAAGACCGGGGCAGGAAGTTCAAGGCAGCCGTGCGGGAATTATAAGCAGCAGAAAATAATTGCAGCTTCGTGGCAACGGCTTGAAAAGAGATACATGGAGGAGATTATTATTGCAATTTGCATGAATAAAGAAAAGGGATGAGTACAATAAAGTACATACGTGGCGACAGGGTGATCTGGACAGTGATCATCATCCTCAGTGTAGTGTCATTGTTATCGGTATACAGCTCTACCGGTTCCCTGGCCTACAAGAAGGTATCGGGCGACACTTTTTATTACCTGTTCAGGCAATTCAAGTACATCGTTCTTGGCCTGGGAGTGATCATCCTGTTCCAGATGATCCCCTATCGCATATTCAGCAAATTGTCGATCCCGTTCCTGCTTATTGCCATTGCACTGCTTATAATCACCCTGATCAAGGGACAGGATATCAATGAGGCGAACCGCTGGCTGGCCATTCCGGGTACCAGCAATACCTTTCAGCCTTCTGAATTTGCCAAATTTGCATTGATTATGTACCTGGCCAGGGTCCTGGGTAACAACCAGAACAACCTGCATGATTTTAAAGGTGTGTTCCTGAAACTGGTTGGAGCCATCTCCCTGGTATGTGTCCTGATCCTGCCCTCCAACCTTTCCACCGCAGCAATCATTTTCGCAGTATCGTTCATTTTGTTGTTCATAGGGCGCATCCCCATGAAATACCTGGTACTGTTCGTGGGTACCGGTATCGCCGGCCTGGCATTGTTCCTGTTGCTCTCTACAGCGATGAGTAAAGAGGGGAGGATTACCACCTGGAAAAGCCGCATCGAACGCTATGTATCCGGCGAAGGAGATAACTTCCAGGCAGATCAGGCAAAAGTGGCTATCGTCAGGGGTGGCCTGTTTCCCAATGGCCCCGGGACCAGCACCCAGCGGATCTTATTGCCCCATCCCTATTCAGATTTCATATTTGCCATTATCATTGAAGAATATGGTTCGATCATCGGGGGGTTATTGCTGATTTTTATGTACCTGTGGCTGCTGTTCAGGACAGGGCTGATCGTCAGGCGAACGAAAAGCACCTTCGGAGCGTTCCTGGCGTTCGGTCTCTCGCTCGGCCTGGTGTTCCAGGCGTTTGTGAACATGGGGGTAACCGTTGGACTTTTACCCGTGACGGGGCAAACCCTTCCACTGGTAAGTATGGGGGGATCTTCAATGCTGTTCACGAGTATGGCACTGGGGATGATCCTCAGCATCAGCTGGGGTGTGGTGAAAGAACAAGAGGAACAGGAAGCACAGGAGCAACAGGAGACTCAAGAAACACAGGCAGCAACAGGTCAGGGTACCCGAACACAAATACAGGAAGAAGCAATCCATGAAGGAAGCGAAGAAATATAGGATTATCATAGGTGGCGGGGGTACCGGTGGACATATTTTCCCGGCCATTTCCATAGCGAATGCCATTGGCAATGTGCTGGGCGATGCTGTGGAGTTCCTGTTTGTCGGCGCCCTGGGCAAAATCGAGATGGAGAAGGTTCCGGAGGCCGGATACGAGATCATCGGGCTTCCCGTAGCCGGGTTCCAGCGAAAAATCACCATGAAGAATGTCTCTTTCTTCTTCAAACTGATCCGCAGCATGCAGATATCAAGAAAGGTAGTCCGCACCTTTGATCCGCATCTGGCCATAGGTGTGGGCGGATATGCGAGCGGCCCGATCGTCAAGGCAGCAGCAAAAAGAAAGGTTCCAGTGGTGTTGCAGGAACAGAATTCATATGCCGGTGTAACCAACCGGATTTTGGCCAGATCCGCCGAAAAGATATGTGTGGCCTATAAGGGGATGGAGCGCTATTTCCCGGGGGAGAAGATCATTCTTACCGGGAACCCGATCCGGCAGGACCTGGTCCTTCCTGCTGCGGAACGCGCCGAAAGTTTTCGTCACTTCGGACTGGATCCTTCGCGGAAAGTGTTGCTGATGATCGGCGGCAGCGGCGGGGCCAGAACACTGAACGAGAGTGTAATGCAAAATATCGGGGAGATCACGGCGTCGGGGGTACAGCTCATCTGGCAGTCGGGGAAATATTATTATGAGGCAGCCAAGGAGTTGTTAAAGGAAAGCGGGACGGCGAACATCATCTTGCTGCCCTTTATCAGGGAAATGAACCGTGCGTTCCAGGTGGCCGATGTGATCATATCACGGTCGGGAGCCGGAACAATATCAGAGCTATGCGTGATCGGCAAACCGGCGATACTGGTACCGTCGCCGAATGTCGCAGAGGACCACCAGACACGCAATGCCCGGTCCCTGACCGATGAGCATGCCGGAATACTCGTGCATGATCGGGATGCGGTTGCGGAATTGATGGCGACTGCACTTCGACTGCTGGATGATGAACAGGAAAAAGCATTGTTGTCAGAAAATATAAAGAAACTCGCGCTTCCGGATGCATCAGATCGCATCGCCGGGGAAGTAATTAAACTATTGAAGCGTACATGATTTGGACAAACCTGGATAGCGTCTATTTTGTTGGCATCGGCGGCATTGGAATGAGTGCCCTGGCCAGGTTCTTTCACCACCGAGGGAAGAACGTGTCGGGCTATGACCGCACCAGCACAGAGTTGACAGACCAGCTGACCAGGGAAGGGATTGATATACACTTTGTGGATAAACCTGCTATGATTCCCCGAAAATTCAGGGATCCTGAACGAACGCTGGTGGTGTATACGCCTGCTGTCCCTGAGCAGAGTATCGAGCTGAACTATTTTCGCGAACATGGGTTCAGGGTCATCAAGCGGTCCACGGCGCTTGGCGAAGTCTTCAATGCAGGATTCGGCATTGGCGTGGCCGGCACTCACGGGAAAACATCAGTTTCTACCATGCTTGCGCATATCATGAGTGATGCATCAAACGGGTGTAACGCTTTCCTGGGTGGGATATCGAAGAATTTCAGCAGTAATATCGTGACCCATCCCACATCCGATATGATCATCGCGGAGGCCGATGAATATGACCGCTCGTTTCTTGCATTGTTCCCGGACATTGCCGTGGTGACTTCGGTGGATGATGATCATATGGATATATACGGGACAAGGGAGCACCTGCTGGAGGGATTTGAGAAATTCCTTGATCAGGTCAGTGAGAAAGGCAAACTGGTGATCAAGCATGGATTGGACCTCAGGGTCCCCGGTCACCTGGATGTATTCAGTTACTCGCTGGACCATCCGGAAGCGGATTATTCAATCATCGATATGAAAATGGTCACGGGTAAGTATCATTTTACGGCCAGGACCCCAAAAAATATATTTAAAGCAACACTGGGTGTGCCGGGGCGGATCAATGTCGAGAATGCACTGGCTGCCATTGCAGTCGCCGATCAGTCGGGAGTTCCGCTTGAAAAGATTGGTGCTTCACTGGAACGATACACCGGAGTGAAGCGCCGTTTCGATGTGCAGGTCTGGACAGAGGAGCGTGTGTATATCGACGATTATGCACATCACCCGGAGGAGCTGAAAGCATTTATCAGCAGCGTGCGTGAGATCTTTCCCGGCAG
Source organism: uncultured Bacteroidaceae bacterium (assembly GCA_964406495.1). Classification (GTDB taxonomy): domain Bacteria; phylum Bacteroidota; class Bacteroidia; order Bacteroidales; genus M55B112. Next base: position 12,552 of record CAYOSB010000078.1, read on the forward strand.
GAAGATCACAGGTATTTTCCAACCCCACCTGTTCACAAGGACCCGGGATCTTGCCAAAGCCTTTGGAGAAAGTTTATCCATGCTGGACGAACTGATTCTGCTGGATATCTATCCTGCAAGGGAGGCATCGATTCCCGGGATCACTTCAGAGGTGATATTCAGGGAAGTGAATCTGCAGGAAAAGGTAATGATCAAATATGAGCAGCTGGTGAATGTGCTGCGTGAGCGGGATCCGGAAGTGCTGCTTACCATGGGGGCTGGAGATATCGACCGGTTGGTGGAACCTTTAAGGTCCTGGATGGAAAAGAGATGATAAAAAAAATTATACATATCGTCATTTGGCTGTTACTGGGAGCCTGGTTCACAGTGATCCTGGGATTTGTCTCCGGCAGTAATGAAAAATTGCTGTGCAGGCAGATTGTTGTCAATATCACCGACAGCACAGATGTCCGTTTTGTCACCAACAGGTCAGTCAGGGACCGGATCGTTAATGCAGGGATGGATATCCAGGGGTATCCCATAGCGGGAATTCACACACGGGACCTGGAGAGGCAGCTCGAGCAGGATCCGTATATTGAAAATGCGGAGGTATATTTTGACGTAGAGGGCAGTCTCTACGTTGATATTGTACAGCGAAAACCCCTTGTACGTATCATGCCTGGAGGAGAACAGGGGTATTATATCGATCAGAAAGGCGTGATTCTTCCCCTGTCTGATCAGTTTTCACCCATGGTACTGCTGGTTACGGGTGATCTTTCTTATGCTGAGCGTACCGGTGCTAACGGATTGCGGATAGCAGACCAGTCGTCCGACAGGGAGTTGCAGCTGCTGCTTGGCTTTGCCAGGAAAGTGACTCAACATCCCTTCTGGAACCAGCAGATTGTCCAGGTGTATCGCGGAAGGGATGGAAACTATGAGCTGATTCCCAGGGTGGGTGCACACCAGATTGAATTTGGTTCCATGGCGGACTACGCCACCAAGCTCAGGAACCTGAAGCTCCTCTATGAGCAGGGCCTGAAGCAATACGGCTGGAATACATATGATAAAATAGATCTTAAATATTCAAATCAGATAATCTGTACTAAACGTTAAATATTATGGCGCAAGAAAATCGAATTGTTGCAGCGATTGACATCGGAACGACCAAGATCGTTAGCCTGATCGGTCGTTTGAACGAGCATGACAGGCTCGAAGTTCTCGGAATCAGCAGGTCTGCCTCCAAAGGTGTTAAACGGGGCGTGGTGCTGAATATCGAAGAAACCGTACATGCTATTCAGAATACCATTAATGAGGCTACGGAGCAGTCCGGACTGCGTTTTTCTGAAGTATTTGTAGGCATCGCCGGGCAGCACATTAAATCGGTGCGGAACCGGGGGTATGTGAATCGTGATTCTTACGAAGATGAGATCACCCGTGAGGACCTGCATGCCCTGATCGAGGATATGTATAAGATTCCCGTGGATGTCGGGGAGGAGATTATCCATGTGTTGCCACAGAATTACATCGTGGACAATGAAACGGGAGTAAAAAACCCTGTCGGCATGTTTGGGAAGCGGTTGGAAGCCAATTTTCACATTGTTATCGGCCAGATCTCATCAGCACGTAACATTGAAAAATGTATTAAACGCGTGGGACTGAAGGTGAACCAGTTGATCCTGGAGCCGCTCGCTTCCAGTGCAGCGGTCCTGACCGAGGATGAGATGGAGGCTGGTGTGGCACTGGTGGATATCGGTGGCGGGACTACTGATGTTGCGGTATATTATGATGATGTGATCCGGCACACTGCTGTGATCCCATTTGGTGGCAACGTTGTCACCCGTGATATCAAGGAAGGTTGTTCCATCCTGCAGCGACAGGCAGAATCCCTGAAGATGCAGTTCGGTTCTGCACTGGGCGATCTGGCCAATGAAGACAAAGTGGTGACCATCCCGGGGATCTCCGGAAGGGATCCCAAGGAGATCAGTTTCAAGAGCCTGGCATATATCATCCAGTCGCGCATGGAAGAGATCATAGATGCAGTGATTTATGAAATTGAAAACTCAGGCTATATGGAGAAACTGAGCGCGGGGATCGTGCTGACCGGTGGCGGGGCCATGTTGAAGAACCTGAACCAGCTGGTCAAGTTCAAAACGGGTATGGATGTACGTATCGGCTATCCCAATGAGAGCCTGGCTGCAGACACTCCTGAGGAAATTAACCAACCCATGTACAGTACTTCCATCGGATTGCTGCTGAAAGGACTGGAAATCTATGAGCAGAAGAAAGAATCGCTGGAAGTAGATACCATCGCCGGGGAGGATACAGCACCCGGGGAGGTAGAGGACCTGGGTAAGAAAAAGAAGACGGATCGTTTCAAGGGAGGTAAAATGCTTGAAAGCCTCAAGCACCACCTGAATAATATTTTTGATGAAAGTGATGTGAAAATGTAAGAAAGGAGATCCTGAAATGCTAAAATTATACCGTTATGAG
>CAYOSB010000079.1:0-14880 GCA_964406495.1 uncultured Bacteroidaceae bacterium
CTGGCTGCAGCGGGCTTGACATTTAACCGGGTCTATTGTCAGCAACCCATTTGTATGGCCTCACGGGCCAGTTTGATGTCGGGTTTGAGACCGGATACGCTGGAAATCTATAATTGTGCGTCGCTGGAAGAAGATGCCCCCGGAATCCTCACGCTTAATCAGCATTTTGAGAACAATGGATACCAAATATGGGCCGCGGGAAAAATATATCATCATGATATTGATCACGATGTGCAATTTGGAAGTAACTATCATATTGTGACAACTGAAGCGGTTGGAAGAGGTTATCTTTCAGAGGAGTCTGTGAAGATCGTAGCGCAATATGATACATGGTACCGGAAAAACAGGGGCCGGGAGGGCGATGGCCGCGGACCCGCTTACGAGTGGCCCGAGGTGCCTGACAATGCATACCACGATGGCATGATGACAGATATGGCTCTTGAAAAGCTCTCCGGGTTGAAAAATTCCGATCGCCCTTTCTTCATGGCAGTCGGTTATAAAAAGCCCCATTTACCCTTCAACGCACCGAGAAAATACTGGGATATGTACAGTGAGGATGATATCAAACCAGCCGCCAATCCCTTTCACCCGGAAAATGTAAGTGAGTATTTTGACTACAATTTTGGAGAGATCAGAAACTATTACGGTATTCCCAAAGGCAGGGAAGCATTCAGTGATTCATTGGAAAGGACATTGAAGCACGGTTATTATGCATGCGTTTCCTACATCGATGCACAGATCGGACGACTGCTTGATGGCCTGGAGGAAAACGGACTGGATGACAATACGATTGTGATCCTATGGGGCGATCATGGCTGGAAGCTGGGAGAACATGACATGTGGTGCAAACACACGCAATTCCACCTGGACAATCATGTACCAATGATCCTGAAGGTGCCCGGACAAACCCCTGCGACGACAAATGCGCTCGTCGAATTTGTAGACATCTATCCATCGTTATGCGAATTGGCCGGCCTGGAACTGCCCGGTCACCTGCAGGGGACGAGCGTTGTCCCACTGGTTGAGGAGCCGGATAGAAAATGGAAAGAGGGTGCATTGAGTTACTGGCCGGAAAGCAACCGGGGCAATCCTGAAAAGGTGATCATGGGCTATACCGTTCAAACCGACCGTTACCGGTATACAGAATGGATCCGGGAGCATACGGGTGAGTTGCTTGCCCGCGACCTGTTTGATCATCAAACAGACCCGGAAGAGAACCGAAGCATTGCCAATGATCCTGCTAACGAGGAGCTCATGCAATCCCTGAGTGACCTCCTGGACAGTGGAAATGGGTGGAAAGCCATTGCAGCAGAAATTGAATGAGAAGGGAGGCATATGATACTGCATAGAGGTGGCGCATCCTTTACATATCGTTACATCTGCTGTGCAGTGATGACTTGATTCCTACCCGGGTAAAAGTTGAGAATTTGAATGGGCCGGCATAAGAATGGTTCAATTTATTTGCTGGTTTGACGTTCCCTGATCTGGTTCATTTTCTCAGTCAGCTCTGTTGCGATGTCCGGAAATTTGTGAATTACATTCGTTGTTTCTGACGGGTCAATTTCAAGGTTAAAAAGTGAATATGGCTCCTGCCACGGGGTTCCAATGGGTACTTCCCTTCCCCCGGAACCATCGCTAAAAACCATTTTCCATTTGCCTTCCCGAATGGCCAAGGTTCCATTGCCAGAATGGTGAATGATGGGTGCCCGTGATATTTCGGTTGCTTCATTTAATAAGACCGGCAGGAAACTAAAACTGTCCTCTCCTTCAGTTTCGTTAAGTGAATACCCGGTTATATCGGCCAGGGTTGCCATTACATCAGTGATACAGATCGCCTGGTTACTTTTTGTTCCTGCTTTCACATGTCCTGGCCACCTGACAATAAACGGTACACGATGTCCGCCTTCCCAGATGTCGGCTTTTGTGCCACGCCACATGTAATTTGCTGTATGCACATGGGGATAGTAACCATGGACTTTTGCATCTTCTGAATGATCCTGCAGACCGTCTCCAACCTTCCTCACGTAAAAGCATTGTTCCGGAAGTTCCTGGCCAAATGGATAATTCTTGTCAGGATTCACGCGAAACATGAATGAGCCATTGTCACTGGTGAATATGACCAGGGTGTTGTTTTGCACATTGTTTTGTTCTAAAGCATCAAGCACCTGTCCCACGGTCCAGTCAGTTTGTACTATAAAATCAGCATAAGGCCCCAGGGTGGTGCTGCCCTGGAACCTTTCAGCCGGCCATACAGGCTTGTGCGGCGATGTGAGGGCAAAATACAGGAAGAAAGGATTTGTATTCTCCGCTTGAGTTTCGATGTACTTTACCGCCTCTTCTGTTAACCTGTCAAGGACTTCGCTGTGTACGAAATCTTTTGCCTTTGGCCCCTCCCTGATGAACAGCGGAAATGTAAGCGCTTCCTGTTGGTCATTGAGTGGCTGTACAGGTTCGTTATTCCTGTAGAATCCATAAGGTGTCATATCCAACGCGGCATTGATCCCGAAAAAATAATCAAATCCCACGTCGTTTGGTCCGGATACAAAAGGCTGATTATAATCAGGGGCTCCCTGTTCATTCTTTTCCCATTCTATTCCCAGGTGCCATTTACCGATACAGGCAGTATGGTAATTGAATTGTTGAAGCATACCCGCCAGCGTCAAACGGCCTGGTTGAATAAGTGGTTGGTTCCTGTTGGGCTCCTTTAACACTCCCTTTTTTAAACCGGTTCTCCAGGCATATCGACCGGTCAGAATGCCATAACGTGATGGCGTACAAACTGCTGAATTGGTATGCGCATCTTCAAATCGCATGCCGCTTCCTGCCAGAGCATTCAGGTTTGGCGTAGGTATTTGAGAAGCAGGGTTATACATTTGAATATCTCCATACCCCATGTCATCGGCAAATATTAGTACAATATTTGGCAGGGTTCCGGATGTATTATTGTCAGAAGATGCTTGCTTGTCCTGACAGGAAAATGCTGAAAAAAAAGTCAGAAATGCTAATGCGAATATTCTGGTCTTCATGTTTTGAATATTTTTTTTGTGGTCAATTTAAGCCTTAAATGAAGTCTCATATCTCTGAAAACAGGATTCTTCTCAAAAATCGACTGAAAGTGAATTCGAATTCAATTGCTCTGTTTTACCTTCCTGGTCAATACCCCGGCTACCTTGTTCCACCAGGATTCATAAAAGTCGCTCATCTTTTGTACAATTTCTGGATGCACATTTGCAATATTCTTTTCCTGGTACGGATCATTTATAATATTGAATAACTCCCATTCCCCCGGTGCTGTGAGGACATAATGATCCGAATTACCTGTATACGCAGGCCTTTTTTTATTGATGCCCCTTTCCCGGGCAGTCAGGCAAGTTTTACATTCCGGGTCTTCACAAGGTTCATGTCTTATCAGGATATAATTGTCCCACCTCACTGAACAGCCGGCATATTTATGATCCTGCCAGTTTTGGGCCTTACTCCACCTTCCGATATGGGAAATTTGCATCCGGTCGTTATTGAAGGCATTATCAGGATTTTCAAGTACCGGCACCAGGCTGTTTCCCTGCAATTGGTGCTCCAGTGCGGGAGTTAATTCCAACCCAAACATTTCCACCAGCGTAGGGAAAACATCTATGTGCCCGCACATAAGGTTCCGGTCACCCGGGGGAAAGTGTTCTCCATATTTCCAGAATGAATAGGCGCGTGACCCACCCCACCAGGGAGTGGTTTTGAGTCCCCGCATATTGCTGTTGTAGGTATCTACCCCGCGCGTTCCTCCATTGTCATTCATTGCAATGACCAGGGTATGATCCGTTGCTTCAATTGAATCCAGGAAAGCGAATAACTTTCCCAGGTTTTCATCGACATTGGCCACCTGTCCGAAAAAGCCTGCGCTATATTCTCCCTCAGGTTGCTCAGGATTGATGTAGCCCTCATAAGGTGCACAATATGCTTTCGGAGCCTTATTCGGTGAATGAGGTGAATACGTAGGGATGTAGCAAAAGAATCCACTGTCTTTGTTGGCGGCCATAAAATCCATGGCTTCCCGGAAGAGGATGTCTTCGCGGTACCCACAGTATTTTTTCGCTTTGCGGTTGTGTAATAATACAGGGTCAAAATGCGAATTCTGTGCATCACCCGGGACCGTGAGCGTTTGATCAAATCCACGGTACCATGGACCGTACAGGTCGGTTTGACCAAGATGCCATTTCCCGAAGAGCCCTGTTTTATATTCGTTTTCCTGGAATAATTCTGCAATCGTCACTGCCTCATGATCCAGGTAATTCATCGGTGTAATGGTATGTGTAACACCTGCAAGAAATTCATGTTTACCTGTCATCAGGGCTGCACGGGTAGGTGCACAGGTTGGACTCACCGCAAAATTTGTAAACCGGGCACTCTCGGCATAGAGTTGATCGAAATGGGGTGTCCTGAGCACCGGGTTGCCATGGGCAGCAATGTCACCGTAACCCATGTCATCAACCAGGATTAGGACTACATTTGCAGGTTTTGATTCCTCTGGTTTTGCACACATCGACAGAAAAAATCCTGAACCAATCAGAATGTATAAAAAAAATGACTTGATTGTTTCCATTTAAAGTGCTGATATGTATTCATATGGTCGTTTAAACGGTTGCCAACGCCCCAATGTATAGCTTTATTAAAAATTGTTTTTCCGTTTGCCGAATTGTTTTCAATTCGTGGGTAGCAGCGTAACATCGCGCAGATTCACCGGGGACCAATCCTCTTTCACCGGTCTGATTTCCAGCATATAGGTACCTGCTTCTTCAAAGGTCAAAGTCCCCAGGTTCACAACCCGGAAATCATCATAGCTACCGGTTGGATCGAGCACAACCTTCTTTTGGGGCTGTTCCCCTGATTGAATGGAAATCTGGCTTTTCTCTTCAGCAGCAACATCAGCCTGAAGGGTAAATGTTCCGGGTGCACTGATCTCAAAGGTGTAGCTGATCCAGGTCCGTGTATCGGTCCAGTACCCGATGCTCGGTTGGCCACCCTTATATTCCAGGCGAAGATCGGTGGCAATGCGGTTGTGCAAATCTGCATATTCAGGTTCCAGAACCAGTTTCCCTTTTTTGTCCTGGGTAGGAAGCATTTTTTCCACCTCCAGTTCACCATCAATCTCTATTTTAATTACCGTGGAGATTGCATCCTGTGCCTCCCTGGGTACGTTGATTTGGATTCCAGGTGTATTGCCTTTCAATTCTTTCCAGTTCAATTCTTTTCCGCCCTGCAGGAGCGTAACCGAAGCGGGATCGTTTTGAAGTCCCTCGAGCATTAATTTCCCGTTTTCTGGCCAGTCGAAAACATGCAGGTACAGAATGGCTCCATCCGGGAAGATCTTTTTTGTGCATCGTCCCCACGGAATTCGAAAGAAGGGACTTGCCGTGGTTCCGTAAATTGCCTCTCCGTTGATGCCCATCCATGCACCGATCTCCTCCAGGCGGTCAATGCTCGCCTGCGGGATCAGGCCTTCAGCCGTCGGTCCCACATTCAACAGGAAGTTCCCGCCCTTGCTGGCAATATCACAAAGCTTCTGGATCAGGTCTTCCGTGGATTTCCAGTCATGATCGTAGCTCTTGTACCCCCAGGTCCGGTTCATGGTCATGCACACTTCCCAGTCCCTGTCCTTAAAACCTACAGCAGGGATGTGTTGTTCCGGTGTTTCCGTATCACCTTCGTATCCGCCACCGAGCCTGTTATTGGTAATGATGCCAGGTACAATGCGGATCAGTGGGATCAATGTTTCCGCTCTCTCCTGGTTCATCCAGCGTGGTGTGTCCCACCAGAGCACATCCGGACGATAACGACTCAGTATCTCGCCGACCTGGGGTGCTGCTATATGTTTAAGGTAGGTATCGAAATCCCCGTAATGTTTTGGGTCCCAACCCGTATCTTCTTCATACCTTGACTTTGCGCCACCCGGATGGACCCAGTCCTGTGCCTGGGAATAATAGAGGCCGAATTTGAGTCCTTCCTCTCTTGCTGCCTCAGCAAGTGGTCCGATCAGGTCTTTCCCGTATGGCGTGGCATCTTCCACATCCCAATCGGTAACAGCAGATGGAAACAAAGCAAATCCATCATGGTGTTTTGATGTGATCACCATATAGCGCATTCCTGCCTTTTTAGCGAGTTTTGCCCAGTCCTCCGGGTTGTATTTTACCGGGTTGAATTCCTTCGCATAGGCCGTGTATTCATCTACGGGGATCTGTGCCCTCAGCATGATCCACTCGCCAATTCCACTTATTTGTTCACCCTTGTACGTACCGGCAGGGACCGCGTATACTCCCCAGTGGATAAACATCCCGAATCGGGCGTTACGCCACCAGGCCATCCGCTCATATTTTTCCTCTTTGGTCTCATCCTGGTAAGGATCGTAAGGGGTTTGGGCATGACCTGCGATCAGTGCGCCCAGCAAAATAAAAGTCAGTAGTGTTTTCATCATCTATCGTTTTAATTGTTGAATTATCAATGTAGCTATACAAATTTCCAGGCACATTTAAGTTGGCGCATGAGACCAGGTCAGAATGGTGTTTTTTTCTACATTTCCCTACTCAATTTCAATCCTGGTCTCTGCTCCGGCCTGAAGAACAATTTCTTTTTTGATGCCCAGTGAATTTTCCACTGTCACAGTTTGTTGCCTTTTTGATACCAACGTTGCTGTGGCTTTTTCCGCTGTCCACTTCAATTCTTTCACCACGATCCCACCCCGCAAAAGCAATCCTTTTATGGTTCCGCTTTTCCATTGTTCCGGGCGGGCCGGGAAGAAACGAATGTACCCCGGATCGGCATACACCAGGGCTGATGCACATAAATATGGGAAGCCACCTGAAATATCGACATTGAACAGGTTGTCCCGATTATGGAAAGACCCCATGCCTGTTGTCCAGTATCCATCTGCAAGGAAATTTATTATCTCTTGTGTCAGCTCATTGTTTCCGATGTGTGAAGATGCAAGTCCGATTTGTACCAGTCCAAATGCCATCACGGGCCTTTCCCTGTGATGCTCGAAGCGTTTAGAAATCGTGTGTTCAACTGCCTTTACAAGGTCAGGATCGTCTACAATCTCTGATGGGCGTTCATCGAACAACGCATATAATTGAGATGCATGACGATGCGCATGATTATCTCCCAGTTCCGGCCAGAGCCATTCGCGAAATGATCCATCGGCGCCTACTTCATAGCCAGGGAGATTTGCTATGATCGCACCCCATTTCTTTTGTAGTTCAGCGTCCCTGCCGAGGATCTTAGCGGCTTCAATCAAGTTGGTAAGCAGCTGTTTCGCTGCACTTATATCCATGGTGGCGTTGATGGAAACAGGGGATTCGTTGTCTGTATCGGGAAAATTTTCCGGAGAATAAGAAGGAACAAAAGCAAGTTTGTCACTCACATCTGTTCTAATCAGGAAATCTTCGTAAAATTCGGCAGCCTCTTTCATAAGCGGGTATGCCCGTTCTTCAAGAAACCCCCTGTCCCCTGTATATTGGAAATAGTCGTAATAATACTGACAGGCCCAGGCCGCACCGGAATGCCAGTAGCAGTGTGGATGGCGGGCGGTGAAATTGGTGGACCTGGGGCTGACCGTAAGCTGTGCCGGTACGTGAAATCCACGGGTACCCTTAAAAAGCCTGGCATTTTCACGGAAGGCATCCCAGCGATCATCGTAATATTTGAAGTAGGCATCCATCAATTCGGGAGTATTGCCCATAAGATTAAAACCAATAGCGCATTCAAGGTTACCATTGGTGGTAAAGCTACCCGACCAACGGGCAAGCCATGTAGCGCTCCAGATTCCCTGCAGATTGGGCGGGTTGGAACCTGTGCTGCAGATGATGTTATAGCGGCCGGCATCAAATGCGCGTTCGATCATTGCGAGTGGGTTGTCTGAATTTTCACTTAATTTGATCAGTGCTTCATTGGACAACTTCCGATGCGCTACGGGGGCATCCAGTGACAAGTGCACACGGCCCATTAATTCGCTGTGCAATTGCACATGTGAAGCCAAAAGTTGCGCATAATCCGGGTGAAGATTGTTGATGTCAGCTGCTATTTCCTGGAAATTGGTCTGATCAGGGTCTGTCTTGAGAATAGGGCGGATTTTTATCAGGACCAATATCTCATCAGCATCTGTGACAGCAATTCCGCTTGCTGAATCATTGAATGAACCTCCTTGCATTACAATTTTGCCTACCCCTTCATATCCAGCATTGGGATTGAATGAATTGGTGTTTGAAAATAGTGTTTGAAAGTAGAGCAGACCCTCCCTGACACCTTCCTGTTTGCTTTTTATACCTTCAGCAACAATTTTCTTCTCACCATCACTCTCTGGGACCAGGCCTTTAAAGGAAAAATGTGCTGTAAGTTTATTGGTGCCTTTAAGACGAACAACAATGATATCATCAGCGCGGGATGCGAAGGTGCTTCTTAGAAAACTATTCTGTTGATTTTCGACCGACACCATTGCTTCGGCGGTCATGAAGTCCACGGAACGCTGGTACCTCCCAATGGAATCTTCGGGTTGCCGGATGTGCAGGTTAAATGCAGCAATAAATGGATCCCTGATATCCGGGTACGATTGTTCTTCACGCAGTTTGGGAACCATTTCGGTAGCTTCAACAAACTTCCCGGACAGGCATAATTCCTGTATTTCCTGCATATACGAAGCCATCTCCATATATCCTTCTGTTTTTTCAAAGGGCAGATACAAGCCCTCGTGGCTTAAGGTGATGGTCTCATTGTAAGGTTCTCCCCTTATGATTGCTCCTGTGGTCCCGTTGCCGGTAAGTAATCCGTGCTGCCAGTTCTCTGCCGGTGCACTGCTTACAAAACCACGTTCGGGATGAACGAAAATAGTATCTCCCTTTTCTGGTTGATCGCATCCTGGATATAAAAACAGCACGCATGCAAGCACAAAATAATTAAACAATGATGAGGATTTCATATGCAGTTCTTTGATTGGTTCCATAACTGGGTTGAGGTATAAAACATTGATATTTTTAATGCATTTTATAGCAAAGAATATTAAGCATCCCCGATATGCAAGTTTTAAAAATAATTAAGATAGCTTTTTTGCATACAATTTCCATTCTAATCGCAATTTTTGAAACATATTCCAAACAACTTGGGATAGTATCAAAATCAGTCTCAAATAAATTCTGTGTATTTTTACTTTCTGTTCAATAATCATTTTCCAGATGTTAAATGCATGACTAAGATCACACGCTTTATTTTGGTGGCAGGCATTGTTGCTTGTCAGGTGATGCCTCCAGGGTTATCTGCCCAGGATATGAAGTGGTCGCCTGAACACGTTTATTATGGCTCCGGAGGAAAATTAGTGTATACACCGGATGCGCAGGGCAATACAATTCCTGATTTCAGCCATGTGGGATACATGTATGGCGATGAGGCTATTCCGGATGTTCCCACGGTTGTTGAAGTACATCCTGTTGATGGGGATGATGGAGCGACCATCCAGGCTGCCGTCAATCAGGTAGCATCAATGAATCCTGACAGCAACGGCTTCAGGGGAGCCGTGCTGTTGAAAAGGGGAACCTACCAGGTCAGTGGTCAGATATTTATCCAGGCCAGCGGGATAGTTTTACGGGGAGAAGGAATGACCGATGAAGGTACAGTGGTCATAGCCGCCGGTACCGGTAAACGGGATTTTATTGTCATAGGAAAAGGAAGAGGCAGGAGCGGCCTGAATTCAAAAGTGAATATCGTTGAAGACTATGTACCGGTAGGGAGAAAATTCGTTGTTGTGGATGATGCTTCCGGTTATAGAGCAGGTGACCACATTGCGCTATACAGGCCTGGTACAGCAAATTGGATTTCTGATCTGAAAATGGACCAGATCCCGGATTCTGATGGATCAACCAAACAATGGAAGCCATCAAGTTATAGCTTTTATTTCGAAAGACTGGTGACAAAGGTAAGCGGTGATTCTATCTTCTTCAGAAACCCGGTGATCATGGCCATGGAAACCAAATATGGGGGAGGGAATGTGTTTAAGTGCAGTTCCGATCGCATCAACCGGGTGGGTGTGGAGAATATCTGTCTGAAATCGACATATCAGTTCGAAGGAGACGAAGCGCATGCCTGGACTGCAATAGCATTCAACAGCATCGAACACGGTTGGGCACGCAACATTACTTCCTGGTATTTTGGCTTTGCATGCGTGTCGCTACAGGGTAGCAGCAGGCTTATTTCAGTGGAGGATTGCCACTGCAGGGAGCCGGTATCCATCATCACAGGCGGACGTAGGTATTCATTTCAGAATTCGGGTTCATTGAACCTTGTCAGAGGATGTTCCACTACCGAAGGACGACATGATTATGCAACTGGTTCACGGGTATGCGGTCCCAATGTGTTCACCAATTGCACGGCATCAAATACGCACGCTGATATCGGACCGCATCACCGTTGGGCCATGGGCTCCTTATTTGAGTTAATTGTAACGGATGGCTCGATAAATGTACAGGACCGGGGCGCTTCAGGAACCGGGCATGGGTGGGCAGGTGCCAACCAGGTATTCTGGAATTGTACTGGTGCATCTTCTATTTGCCAGAATCCATATGTTTCTGCAAAGAACTATAATTTTGGGTTTATCGGCAAGAAGAATCCGGGTTGGAATCAACGGCCGGATGGCGTTTGGGTAGGACATGACAAGCCCGGAATATTTCCGGAATCGCTTTACATGGCGCAATGGCAGGAAAGAGTGAATAATGTCCAGCTATTCTCAGTCTTTTCTTCATTGGAAAAAGTAAATGACACTGCATTTATTCTGAATTTTAATCTGCCTGTCAAGGAAACACTTGTAAACCCGAATAACTTTTCAGTAACCGGAGATGCAGGGTATGAAGGAGCAGAATTTTCGGTGGATGTGCTAAGCGACACCTCGGTAATGTTACAATTTGATGGCATCGGACCGCTGCCTGCATTCTCCTCTGTTGTAGTCAATGTGGATCATATGATCAGTGATTCCGGGCAACCACTGGAGGGATTAACGTCGGCAACATACATCGAACCCGATTTACGGCCTGTGGTTACCGGTTTGTGGGACCAGGTGAATAATGAAGACGGAATCCTGGAAGCATCAAGCAGTAAACCCGGCACAATTTATCTAATCTGGTTCAATGGAGATTACAATTATCTGGATGCATATCAGCAGGTCGATGATCTTGATTCGGCTGTATGGATCAACCAGGGTCGAAAACAAGATGCACCCCTGGCAGACACTCCCGTTACAATCTCCACCCGGGGGCTGCCAGGGGGATATTATTTTTATTTGGCAGTTGATGAAGAGGGGAGAATATCTGCACCTGCAGATGAATGGCCACAAGTGGAACAGACAGGATCGCTTTTAAGAATGAATGAAGTATCCCTGATGCCAGGATTTACTGTATGGTCGTCACATGGGGCTATCTTTGTCCGATCCGATGACCATTCAGCAACCTATTCGGCGCGGATCTTTGACATGACAGGCAGGATCATCCATTCAAGCGAGAACATGATGGGTGAGCAGCAGTTGATGTTGCCGGAATACCCTGGCATACTGCTTGTTCAATTGATCTCGGAATGCGGGTTGCACATTGGCACCTATACATTGCTAAACGATTCCTGAAAATAATTTTTCCATATCAAGCGTGCAACTGATTATAATTTTCAAATGTATTTAATGCAGATACTGAAACAGAAACAAAAAGATTTGGGATAATATCTGTCCCATCCACAAATAAGTAATAAGTAATTTTACGTTGGAAATAAATAAGGCTTCATATGATATATAGGTCCCATGATTAAGAAAACGAACATATCTTTCCTGGCAGGAATCATTTTATGCCAGATGCTGAATACCAACCTGTATTCCCAGGATCTTCCTGAGTCGTGGGTGAACCCGCCGCCTGATCCTGAAGATGTACAAACTTATACTTTCGAACCAAACCCGCTCACACCATTGGTTTCGATGGGTCCGGACGGGAAGCTTGACTATAAGCCTTATAGCGACAAGGGGGACCGTATCCTTGACTGGTCGAAAACAGGGTACATGCAGAGCAGCGTTCCTATTCCCGATGTACCCGTCAGGGACACCCTGGGTCCGCTTTCAGGAGAAACCACTGTTGACGGTAATATGACCTATCCCAAAGGACCGGACAGCCGTGAGGAGATCCAGGATGCCCTGTACAAAATCTGGCAGATGACACCTGATGCCAATGGCATCAAAGGTGCGCTCCTGCTAAAAGCCGGTACCTATTATATCAATGGGAACATCTTTGTTCCATCCGGGGTCGTTCTTCGTGGTGAAGGCGACAATGAAGATGGCACTGTGCTGATCTTTCGAAGCCCCAGTGGTGGTGGGAATGCCATTTATATCGGTCAGGGCAGCATCGAAAAATATTGGGCAACCACCGTGAGGATCACTGACGAATATGTGCCTTCCGGCAGCTATGAACTTAACGTAGCGGACGCCAGTTCATTTCAAGCTGGAGATTTCATATACGTAAGAAAAACCGTTAATCAAAAGTGGATCGACGACATTGGCTGCGGGGAGCGCCTGCGTCACATTCGTGGTGGTGAAGAAGGGGCAGGGAAAAATCCCTGGACACCGGATTCTTATCAATTTATGCACCTTCGGAAAATTGCGAAGGTGGAAGGAAATACGATCACACTTGATGTGATGATGCCGCAGTCGATTGCAGATGAACATGGCGGCGGAGAGGTGCTCAAAGCGGAACTTAATTCTCTGGCTACGCATTGCGGAGTGGAGTCTCTTTGTGTGGTCTCCAACTATGACAAAACAGTAAAGGATACAGGCAAAGACGCGAATTTTTATAATTTCAGAACGGGTGTGTCTATCAGCAATGCCATCGACAGCTGGGTACGTAATGTGTCTATGAAACACCTGTATTTTTCAGCAGTTACCACACAAGGTGGTTCACTTCAAATAACAGTGAAGGATTGCAAGTACCTTGAACCTGTGGGACCAAAACGCGGAGGCTTTCGCTATCCCTATACTGCGGGTGGAGGAACCAGCCATTTGTTTTACAACTGTTATTCGGAGGATGCACGCCACGATTTTGCAGGGGGATCACGGACCATGGGTCCATTTGCCTTTGTGAATTCCACGGCAGTACGCGGTGGACAATCCGAGCCACACCACCGCTGGGGCACCGGTTACCTTTACGATAACATCATAACGAAAGACGGAAGCATTGCAGCGATCAACCGTGGGGATTCCGGCAGTGGCCACGGCTGGGCAGCCGCCAATACTACGATTTGGAATTGTGATGCCCCCAATATCGTTGTCTTCGATCCCGAGACCACGGGAGAAAATAACTTTGCAATCGGCTACAGCGGTGACCAGACAGAAGGTTTCGGTACCGGCGGACTCTGGTATGCCAACACGCGTGCAGGGTACTGGGGCACACCACAGGAAGGGAAGTTTTATGGTTACGCACTGATGGGCAACGGCTATATAGAAAGTCCCACTGCACCGGTCGAACCGCAAAGCCTTTTTATACAGCAGCTGATCGATCGTGTCGGGCTCACCCAGGCAATGCGCGTACTGGATGACGACGAGGAACTGGCATCCCGGGTAAGCCAGGTGGATCTGTTCTCTGCCTATCCGGAATTGGAGAAGGTAAATGATTCTACCTTCCTCATGCTATTTAATATGCCGGTAAATCCATTTATTACAGGTCCTGAAAGCTTTTCTGTTCGCGGAAATACAGGACTTGAGGAGGGCACATTTTCAACTTCTGTTATCAAGGACAGTATCGTCAGGCTGCGATTTGATGGAATCGGACTTCTTCCAATGTTCTCGGAATTGATAATTGAGGCGAATAATATGAAAAGTCTTAATGGCTATCCCCTTGAGGGTATTTCCACTGCAACCTATGTGGAACCCGATCTGAGGCCGGTAGTGACTGGTTATTATGATATTGTCAACAATGAAGATGGTGTACTGGAGGCTTCAAGCAGTAAGCCCGGGGCCATCTACCTTGTGCAGTATACAGGTGATTATAATTATTTGGAAGCCTACCAGTCAGTGGATGATCTTGACCAGGCAGTGGCAGATAATCTTGGGCGAAAAGTTGATGTGCCTGCAGCAAATACGCCTGTGGCTATTTCAACGCAGGGATTACCGGGCGGATATTACCTGTATTTTGCAGTGGATGAAGAAGATAGATTATCAGAACCTGCTGCTGAATGGCCACTAGTGATGAAGACAGGTCCGCTATTGGGAATGGATGAGGTGTCCATGATGTCAGGATTTACTGTATGGTCGTCACATGAGACCATCTTTATACAACCTGATGATCCTTCAGCAGATTATAAGGCCCGGATATTTGATATGACAGGCAGGATCATCCATTCAAGCGAAAGTATGATGGGTGAGCAACAGCTGAGGGTTCCGGGGCATCGAGGAATATTGATTGTTCATCTGGTTGCTGAAAGCGGATTGCGTGTTGGTACTTATAAGCTACCATACAACCTGTCAAGATAAATGGAATAACCAATTACCCGGGCAGGATTTTTTATCATTTGGTGTGGTGTAATCGCTGGTATCCGTCACCATCCCTGGTGCGGGTCAATGGATGACAGGTGGCGAAACACTCCCGGTTCAGGGAAGGCCCAGGCAGTTCAGCAGAATACAAATCTAGTCTTATTAAGCCTCATTACTCATTGTTGCCAACTTTCGCGTGTGTTCCACTTTATGTCATTCCTCCTGATACATAATCAAAACAACTTGGGAAAGGATCAAAACCGGCAACATCTTAAACTTTATACTTTTACATGGTAGTAAATAGGGTTTGCTGAGAAAGTCTTTTTTCATTCACATGGTGTTGATAATCAAGATAA
>CAYOSB010000080.1:0-14583 GCA_964406495.1 uncultured Bacteroidaceae bacterium
GGGGGTGCTCCCACCAGCCGGGAGACGGCATGCCGTTCCTGGTATTCACTCATGTCGATGCGGGTCATAAGAGACTCGTCATTGAACAGGTATTCAGCAAGTGACCTGGCGAGCTCTGTTTTCCCAACGCCTGTTGTTCCTAAAAAGAGGAAGGATCCCACGGGCCGTTTTTCGTCCGCGAGTCCGGTCCGGCTGCGGCGGATGGCCGAAGAAACTGCTTCCACGGCTTCCTCCTGTCCCACCACGCGCTTCTCAAGTTCTTCTTCAATATGCAGCAATTTCTCCCGGTCGTTCTGCATCATCTTCGTTACCGGGATACCGGTCCAGCGTGAAACCACTTCTGCAATATCTTCCGAGGTGATCTCTTCCCGCACCAGGCGTTTCCCGTCTTCCTCGTATTCTTTCAGCCTGGCAATGGTGGTTTCAAGCTCTTTTTCTGCAGCAGGTAATTCACCATAGCGGATCTCTGCTACTTTCCCGAGGTTGCTTTCGCGTTCTGCCTTCTCTGCTTCATATTTTAATTCCTCGATCCGTTGCTTGATCTTCTGGATATTGGAGACAATCTCCTTTTCATCCTGCCATACCGCCATGAGCTGCTTGTGCTCATCTTTCAGGTCGGCCAGCTGCCTGGAGATGTTGTCCACGCGCGACTTGTCCTTCTCCCGTTTAAATGCCTCCTTCTCGATTTCCAGCTGCTGGATCCTGCGCTCAAGGGTATCGATAGATTCCGGCCTGGAATTCATTTCAAGCCGAAGGTGCGCAGCTGCTTCGTCGATCAGGTCAATCGCTTTATCGGGCAGGAAACGGTCAGTGATATATCGTGTGGACAACTGAACCGCTGCCACGATCGCTTCATCCATGATACGTATCTTGTGATAGCTTTCATAGCGTTCACGGATCCCACGAAGAATGGAAACCGCATCTTCCTCAGCAGGTTCATCCACGAACACCTTCTGGAACCTCCGTTCGAGTGCCTTGTCCTTTTCAAAATATTTCTGGAACTCATTCAGCGTGGTCGCCCCGATGGCACGCAAATCTCCTTTCGACAAGGCGGGCTTCAGGATATTGGCGGCATCCATGGCCCCCTCGCCACCTCCGCCGGCACCTACCAGGGTGTGGATCTCATCGATAAACAGGATGATCTTTCCTTCCGAACCGATCACCTCTTTGACCACCGATTTCAGGCGCTCCTCGAATTCTCCCTTGTACTTGGCCCCTGCAATAAGGGCACCCATATCCAGCGAATACAATTCTTTCTGCATCAGGTCCTCCGGCACATCTTTGTTCACGATCCGGAAGGCGATACCTTCAGCAATGGCGGTCTTGCCCACACCCGGTTCGCCCACCAGGATGGGATTGTTCTTGGTCCTGCGGGTAAGGATCTGCAACACCCTGCGAATCTCTTCGTCACGCCCGATTACCGGGTCGAGTTTGCCATCCTTTGCCCGTTCGTTCAGGTGGATGGCATATTTTTCAAGGGCATTGTAGGTTTCCTCGGCAGACTGGCTTTTCACTTTTTCACCCTTACGGAGCTCATAAATCGCAGCATTCAGGTCACTTTCATTGATCCCTGCATCCTTCAGCATCCGACCTACCGGGTCATTGGTCTTGAACAGTCCGATCACGAGGTGCTCGAGGGTGACGAATTCATCACCCGCTTTTTTTGCCGCGGCTTCTGATTTTACCAGTGCCTCATTGGCAGTGGCAGACAGGTATTTCTCGCTACCTGTGACATTTGGATAACCATCGATGATGCTGTCAAGTGCAGCCTCCATCTGGGTGCCGTTCACAGAAAGTTTTTTATATAAATAGGGCAATACATTTTCATCCACCTCTGTCACTCCTTTCATGAGGTGACCGCATTCAATCGCCTGGTGATCGCGCTCAATCGCAATCTGCTGGGCGCGTTGTACTGCCTCCTGTGCTTTTATTGTAAATTTTTTAAAATCCATATCAGTCGTTTTTATGATACAATGCTTCAAATGATGCGCCACTTTTTTTGCCTGACCCTGGTAATATACAGTATATCTCAATAATTCAATACGTTACAGCTCATATAAAGATGTGTCAACCTGTTGGCAAGCGACAGATTGACAGGCAAAAGATGTCTACAAGCGACAGAATGACAGTTGGTTACAGTGCTTGACGGGTGGTCTTATCAGAGGGGAGGTGCCCTGGAATTTTTTGCGAAGAAATTGTCTGATATCACACGATTAAAATCATTATCTTGGCATGTAAATCTATTCTGGAATGGCACGTTTTATTAAAATGCGACCGGGTGCGAAGGGAACCAAACCGGGTTCACTTATTTTCATTGGTGAACAGAAGATTGAGCAGGTCACTGTGAATGTCATGCGGTATGACCGGACAAACCTGGAAGAACACGAAGTATCCTCTATCGAGGAGGCCTTATCGATGATTGATGACAGGCATATGACCTGGATCAATATTTTCGGTTTGCACGAAACGGAACTGTTGTCAAAAATTGGTGAGCGTCTACATGTGGATGAACTGATGCTGGAGGATATGCTCAATACTGATCACCGTCCCAGGTTTACTTACGACGAAGATGATGCGCAATTGTTATTTATCGCCAAATTACTTTCGCAGTCTGAGGAAAGCATGAAGATAGAGTCTGACCAGCTCAGCATCATCGCAGGTAAAAATTATGTAATCACATTGCAGGAGCGGCCTGGATCTCATTTTGAGGCGGTGCGTGAACGGATCAGGAAATCGAAAGACAGGGTGCGCATTATTCATTCTGATTACCTGGCCTATGCACTGCTCGACTGTATGGTGGATGCTTACCTGGACATCATCGCTGACCTGGGCAGTACCATTGATGCGCTGGAGGAAGAGATCCTGGAAGGTGCGGGGAAAGAGACTTCAAAGAGCATCTACCGGTTGCGGACTGAGCTCAATTACATGCGCAGGATTGTATTGCCGCTCAAAGAGCTGACTTTTGCCTTCCTTAAGTCCCCTTCCCCGCTCATCAGTAATGATACCAGGCAATTTATCACAGATCTGCACGATCATGTGGTGATTACCTATGAAAGTGTGGAGGTTTATTATTCCCTGGTGGCAGATCAGCTGGACATTTATAATTCGATGATCTCCAATCGTGCCAACGAGATCATGAAGGTGCTGACGGTATTTGCTGCCATTTTCATTCCGCTGACCTTCATTGCAGGGATTTATGGCATGAATTTTAAAAAGATACCAGAATTGGAAATGGATTACGGATACCTCTATTTTTGGATCCTGATCTTACTGGTGGCCCTCGGGCTGGTCATCTATTTTAAGAGAAAGAAGTGGTTATAAGTTAGGTTTTTAAAGCGCTTATGAAAATGGATTATTCGAAACGGATATACTACCTGTTGATGGTAGTGATCATTGTGCTGTTACTGCTTTATGCCGAGTCATTACTAATCCCTTTTGTACTGGCGATCCTGATCTGGTTTGTGATCCGAGTGTTCAAGAGCCTGTTGTTGCGGATTCCCTACATCAAAAAATTGCCTCATTGGTTGCTGACCACGATATCCTCGGTCATCCTGCTTACTTTCCTGGGTCTCATCGTCTCATTGATCTCAAGTAACATACAGCAATTATCCGCATCCATACCGGATTATGAAAAAAATATCAATACGGTGGCAGAAAAGATCAATGAAACCTTTGACATTGACCTGGTGGACTCCATGACCAGTACGATCAGGGATTTCGATTTCTCTAATATCCTATCCCTATTGTTCTCTGCACTCACTTCGATCTTTGGGAATGCCCTGTTGATTTTGGTATACCTGGTATTTATTTTACTGGAGGAGACGATTTTCAGGGACAAGTTGAAGGCGATATACAGTTCAAAGGAATCACTGGAACGAACCACCGGTATCCTGAAGAAGATTGACAGTTCAATCAGCAATTATATTGCCATCAAGAGTATTACCAGTCTGAGTACAGGGTTTTTGAGTTTCTGGGTGCTATACTTCGTAGGTGTGGATGCACCGTTCTTTTGGGCATTCATTATTTTTATACTGAATTACATACCGAACATTGGATCCTTGGTGGCCACATTGTTTCCGACAGTGTTTGCACTGCTGCAGTTTGGAGAGTTGACCCATCCATTACTGGTGTTGATCATTGTGGGTTCCATTCAGCTGGCCATTGGCAGCTTTATCGAGCCCAGGATCATGGGAAACACGCTGAATATGAGTCCTCTGGTGGTATTCCTTACACTGGCCCTCTGGGGTACCATCTGGGGGGTTACCGGGATGCTGCTCAGCGTGCCTATTACGGTGATTATTATTCTTATACTGAACGAGTTTCCTGCCACACGCGGCGTTGCGGCCCTATTAAGCCGGAGGGGGGATCCCGGGTCATAGAAAATATGCCCCTGCGGAATGGGATTGCGGATTTGAGCAGGTAGTGAAGAATTGTTAAATTGCCGTCTGGTAGAAAAAAGTGAATAGTTATGCAGTGAACGGTAGCTGGGGTTGAATTGTTGAACCTTGTGAGATGATCAGAAATATACTGAATAGAATACGGCAGAAAAGTTTGCAACTGAAAACGGCGGCTACGGATGAGCATTCCCGGGGGAAAGAATTTGCTGAAAAAGCCTGGATTGCAATTCAATCCGGAGTTCAGAAGGTTGGGAATGAAGCGGCGGAGACCAGGGAGATGGCGCAATCATTTTTCCGGTTGCTGGAGCATAAACTGAACATGCAGGAACGCATGGTACCACCCACAGAGGAAGAAGTGAAGGAGGCGCTCGAACAACTGAAGGATGTGGGACGGTTCTCAGTATTTACTACCGCTGTTATCCTTCCTGGCGGGGCCATTTCTTTGATGGGACTTGAGTACCTGGCACGAAAATTCGGGATTAAATTTACCTTTATACCATCCTCTTTTCGGAAGAATGCTGAATGGAAGCATCCCGACGGCCATCGCAGAAGGACCCGCAGTGACCTGAACAGAAGAAAATCCAACATCAGCGATGTCCGTCCCGAGGAGGAGGATACATAATGGAACCCTCATCTCAGGCAAAGATTTTTCAGCAACGAAATGACGCAGGGTATTGATGCAGGCGCATCGGAACAGAAATCACCTTAGAAACAGTTATATTAAAAAACAAACGACCCAACAGATGAAACAAATAATGCTATTCGCTGCACTTTTCCTGGTCACCTCCTGTACCATGAAAAATGCAGATTCTTCTGAGGAACAGTGGATCCAGCTTTTTAACGGGGAGAACCTCGATGGCTGGGATATCAAGATCGCCGGGTATGACCTGAATGAAAATTTCGGCAACACCTTTCGTGTCGAAGACGGACTGATGAAAGTGAGGTATGATGCCTATGATACCTTTACCGACCAGTTTGGTCATATCTATTACAAAGAAAAGTTTTCACACTACAAATTACGGGTCGAATACCGTTTTGTGGGTGAGCAGGCTACAGGGGGTGCCGGATGGGCCTGGAAGAACAGTGGGGTGATGTACCACGGGCAGTCTGCCGCAAGTGTTCAAAAGGACCAGTCCTTCCCGGTATCCCTTGAGGGTCAGTTCCTTGGAGGCGACACCACCGGGGAAAGACCGACGATGAATCTTTGTACCCCGGGTACACATGTTCATATGGATGGTCAGCTGGTCACCAAACATTGTAACAGTTCTTCTTCAAAAACCATCAGGGATGATTCGTGGGTGACCGCAGAATTTATCGTGCTGGGCGACAGCCTGATCCACCACCTGGTAGACGGGGACACAGTGCTGACATTTTCCAGGCCGGTGATCGGGGGATCAAATGTACCTGAGGGGTTTCCGGTGGCAGACGGGACACCGCTGAAGGAGGGATATATTTCATTGCAATCGGAATCGCACCCCATTGATTTCAGGAAGGTGGAACTATTGGACCTGGGCAGGTAGACGTGCGATGCCGGTTGTAAAATTTGATCATCCCTGTTATCCGGGTTTACTGATATCGTCATCCGGTTCCCTTGTATTTCCCTGAAGCCGTCAGGCGGGAATAACATCATGGATGGAAGTGCAGCGGACCAGCTGGCAGGATGGCAAAGAGAACATGGATTATTCTGTATGGACGTTAAGTAGCCAGGCCTGCCTTTAATCGATTGATGGCAGGAACATATCGGAGGGTTGCAACTGGTGCTGATCAACCATTTGCAGTGCCCAATCGAGCCTTCCCAGGTTTTCAGCGTTCGTATTGTTGGTACCAAGTGCAAATTTGACTCCGGCTGCCTTTGCCCTGGAGATCACCCTGCTGCCTGGCAGTTGGAGCCTGTTGTTGATCTCAAGCGCGACATCATTTGCCTTTAGAGCCTGCACTACACGGTCGATGCGCGCATCGGTCCACAGCTCATCGTACAGTTGCGCGATCTCAACCGGCAGGTAGGTTGGGTTGACATAGATATCAATGGGTTCTGTGACCACCTTTTCAATCTGGGACACCAGCTGTTCCATAAAGTCATGTGGCTCTCCAACCTCTGTCTCTTCTGGGATCCAGAGTCTCATCCTGGTGCCATTTTTGTTGGTCCATGTCATGGCATCAGTAAAGACATAGTCAAATGCATCCACCAGGGCAGGTGAGAACATGTCGACCCATTCCCTTCCTTCGGCTTGCATGGCCCTGAAGAATGGGAGTCCTTCAACAGAGGACTGGTATGCTTCCAGCTGTGCGTCTGTTTCGATGGGGAACTTCAGTCCGCAATTGGCGGCCACACCATAATTGATTCCAAGCCGGGCAGAGCGCTCCATCAACAGCGGCATTGTCAGATCACCTTTTTCATGCACATGGTAATCCACCAGTGGGAAATTGCGGTTGTGCAGTTCGGTGATCCGCCGCACAAATTCCGGATCTTTGTTTTTTTTCTTTTCTGTACCAGGCAATACAGTCACCTGCATGTTCCTGAACCTGATCCCTGTATTTCCAAAAAGGGTTTTGATGGCGAACGTTCCGGCACCCAGCATCATGCCCTTGTTCTGAACTGTACGGAACGGAACTTCAGGTTCAATGTAATCCACAACAGGGTGTCCATTGATCGTTATATAGATATGATTCTCCTCTACCTTCAGGGTAAGTGTGAACCAGGTGGTATCACTGACCATATTGTAATGAATGTTTCTTACCGATTTCAGGCTTCCTGTTTTGATGAGATGGTCCCAGTTTCCCACTTCGCTGTTGTCAATGATCACCTCGTATCCCTGTGACAGGTTGCGTATGTTGGTATGAAAAAGGATGGAAGCAAATGCTCCGGGCCGGGTAAATATTTCGGTGGTGAGTTCAAAATTTTCAAAAGTCCTGAAGGTCCCGGCCTGGAATACCCAGGTTTCGTATTCGCCTTCCAGGATGGCTGTCCCATCCTTCATGGTAAGCGGTTCATCCCCCTTCCATTTCCGGGGTTGTTCAAGCAAATTGATCTGCACAGGTTCATTGCTGCAGGCAGAAAGCATCAAAAAAGCAGTCAGGAAGAAAGATATATTTCGCATCTGTTGGAATTTAATGAATTCTAAAAATATAAAAATCAACCTTTCATATTGCAATTCCAGTCGCTTTGCTTCTGTTTATTCTATAAAACCTCTAAATTTGTGCCCTCTAAAAATCAACGCTAAACATTTTGTATCCTGGTATGTTCTCCTAATGACTATGTACGTATTTAACTAAAGAATATTCATGAAAAAGAAAACGCTTCTTATGATCCTCGATGGATGGGGAATTGGCAATGGTTCTGAATCAGATGTGATCAGCCAGGTTGAAACGCCAAATGTCAGCCGCCTCGAAAAAGAATATCCTTCTTCCAGGTTGTATGCTTCGGGAGAAAATGTGGGTCTGCCCGAAGGCCAGATGGGCAATTCCGAGGTGGGTCACCTGAACATTGGTGCCGGGAGGATTGTATACCAGGACCTGGTGAAAATCAATAAGGCTATAGAAGACGGTTCGATCAAGGAAAACGAGGTACTGGTGAATGCGTTTGAGTATGCGCGTGACAATGACAAGCAGGTGCATTTCCTGGGTTTGTTATCCGACGGGGGCGTACATTCATTAGACAAGCATCTGTATGCATTGTGCGATATGACACAGGATTATGATCTCGATAAAGTATTCATTCATGGATTCGGTGATGGCCGGGATACCGATCCCCAAAGCGGGAAGGGATACATCAGTGACCTGCTCGGTCATCTTGAAAATTCCAATGGGCAACTTGCTTCATTTATTGGCCGTTACTATGCAATGGACCGGGATAAACGGTGGGAAAGGATCAAGGAGGCCTATGACCTGCTGGTGCATGGAAAAGGAACCAAAACAGGTGATATCCTTGAGGCTGTGCAGAATTCTTATGATAATGATGTTACAGATGAGTTCATTAAGCCCATTGTAGTGGTGGATGGGGATGAGCAACCGGTAGGTACCATCGGTGAAGGCGATGTGGTGGTTTTTTTCAATTTCCGGAATGACCGCGCGAAGGAGCTCACAATTGCACTCACCCAGAAAGATATGCCGGAGCATGACATGAAGACCATTACCCTGCATTACTGTACGATGACTCCCTATGATGCCACGTTCGAGAACATGCATATTATTTTCGGGAAGGATAATGTGATCAACACGATGGGAGAAGTGTTGGCACATGCCGGATTGTCGCAGCTTCGCATTGCTGAAACAGAGAAATATGCACATGTTACCTTTTTCTTCTCCGGGGGCCGGGAAGAGGTATATGAAAATGAGGACAGGATACTGGTGCCGTCACCGAAGGTTTCAACCTATGACCATCAGCCTGAGATGAGTGCCTATGGGGTACGTGACAAGATCGTGGAGGACCTCAATACCGGGAAGCATGATTTTGTTTGTCTGAACTTTGCCAACGGCGATATGGTAGGACATACCGGTGTGTACGAAGCCATCAAAAAAGCCATTGAAACGGTGGACGAATGTGTGGGGGATGTCGTGGAAGCTGCAAAAGCCAATGGGTACGATGTGCTGATCATCGCGGATCACGGGAATGCGGACAATGCGGTGAACAAAGACGGTTCGCCCAATACAGCCCATTCACTGAATCCTGTACCGTGTATACTTGTAACAGAGGATTATACTTCGATTGAGGAGGGCATTCTTGCGGACGTGGCCCCCACACTGCTGCACATTATGGGAGTCGAAATTCCGGAAGAAATGACTGGTAAGGTGTTGGTTTCGAAGTAGATTTTCGTTATTTATAACTTTTTTATATTTTTTTGGCGGCCTGTTAAGCTGTATATTGTCAAATTTCGTCATCATCCTGAAAACGTTCGTAATTCATTTGCTTTCTTTGACCTAATCATAGGGGCTATATAGCTGATAATAAATGCAATTTGTTAAATTTAATAGGTCTAAATAGCAAGAACCAATTGCTGATTTAGTTGTCTTAATATTACAACGAAACTGACAGCGCTATGAAAAAACTATTTTACCTGCCGATGGCATCATTGATGATCCTGTTTTCATCCTGTGATTTCGATTTTGATTTCAACATTATTCCTGATTTTGATGATGTTGTAGATGAGATTTTTACCATCAACATCGATTCAGATCTTACCACTGGTTTTACCCAATCCGATTCGCTGGATCTCACCCAGTATGACGCGTACGAAAAATACAAAGAGAACTTTACTTCGTTTGAAATAACTGAAGTTACTTGTGAGATCGTCGAGTTCGATGCACCGGAGGACCTCTGGTTTTCAGGGACAATTATTGCCCATGACATGGATTCAACCGTCAGTGTGGTGATCGCAGAATTTGATACCATCCACCTTCACAAGGTGTATAATGATTCTGTTGAGGTGGATCTAATTGAAGACCAGGCAGGGCTCAGCCAGGTATCTGCCTGGATGGAAGATCCCGGTAAATTCAATTATCACATCGAGTACGAGTTTGTGAACGAGGACACTACGCCATACATTTTCAAGGAGGAAGACTACGGTGATTATTTCAAGATCAAGCTCAATTTCGCCGTGCTGCTTAAAACCAAGGGCTGAAATTAAGTACTGAGCACGTAGTATGCAATGGTATAATATCCTTCTTCGTCGAATGTTGGTTTGAAAGGTCGCAATTCCTTTATTGTTCTGCCCTTTTCCAGGGTGATATGATCGAATTCCCTTTCGTCGACGGTGGTACCATCTGCTGATTTAACCACGATTTTCAGTCGCACGACTCTTTGATCTCCGACATTCATCAATACCGGGGTAAGTTGATCGCGTTTGTGGTAGACCACATCCGTATTGTTGCTTCCTGCCATCACATCCTGCAATGCCATCCGGTTGACATAGAAACTCAGTTTGGCATGTCCGAGGGCGTCTATAAGTGGTTTCCTGTAGGTTCCGCTGTTAGGTCCGCCATGCAGGCAGCACCAGCTGAACCCATCTATATCTTTGATACGTTGCCATTTCATGGATTCCCAGGCGCTGAATGCCTGCCATGCCTGGCTGATGTGCCATTCATCGTATGTGAATGCTCTCCCAATACTGCCTACATCGTAGTAATTCTCATAGGAAGGCATCTGGTACCAGGGTTTTCCACGGGCCAATTGAAAGTTTTGCATCCCGATGGATTCTTCATGTTCGAAATTGAAGTATGCCCGTTCCGGACTTTCAAGCAGTGACTTCCTGTATGGATCGGGCCAGTTTCTTATTTTTTGCCACTCTGCACCATACCCCGTGAGTGCATCCTGGTTGCCCCTGACGATCAGTGGAGCTGTCCACTCTGCAGCGGGTTCAATGATATTGCCCTCCGGGTCAATGCTACCGGCATCATTCCTGTAAATAAAGTGCCTGTTATAGGAAGCGGGTGAAATCAGTCGCGAGGTATCTGTACCGGAAATGGTGCGGTATGTTTTCGTAATGAAGCGGTTCGAATAGGAAAGTGGTTTGCCTTTGAACTTGTTCGGATGGTTAGCTCCTTCCCAGATGACGATGCTGGGATGGTTAAATACCTGTTCCATGTACAACGGATAACCCTCAAAGTCGATACCGCCCCATTCCCCCTCGCGGATCCAGGAGGTGGTGGGCCAGATCAGCATCAGGCCCAACTGGTCAGCCATTTCGGCAATCCTCGGATCATTTACACTGTGGGCATATGTTCCGCCGGCGTGTATATGTATGCGCAGCATGTTCCCGATCTTTTTACAAGCCAGGAGTTCATCGGCAAGTACCCGGGCAGGCGGACACCGATTCCACTTTGCATTGTTCTCGATGGGCATCCTGAAGCCCATGGTTTGCGCTCCTCCCAGCAGCTCGGGCTGTCCATTGATCCTGAAAATACCACCCTCCTGGCTGACGGTCCGGATTCCTGTGGTGAGCATTTCATCATCGATCAGCACATCCCCGGCGTAGAGTTTGGTATGCACCCGGTAAAGGTTAGGCGCGTCATGGGTCCACAATAGCGGATCTGTAATAACTCCTTCGTGGGAGATATGTACGGTATCCCTGGCGAAGATCTGCACGGGCATACTGAATGAAGCTGTTTTCCGGCTTCCCTCCACGGGAAACCATGGATAGTAATCAATCTGGAGCATGCCCTGTAAGGTAGTGTCGGCATGGTTTTCGAGCACCACCTGGTGATACTGGCTGGCTCCGTCTTCAAGGGACCTGGTGTATGTTTTGACCTGGTTGATGGTAATCCTCTCCGTGAGATCGATCCATACCCTTCCGCAAAACCAGCCCACATTCCTGTCCAGGGGAGCATGGTACAGAGCCCCATCATTGTAAAAAGAGAAGACCCGGATCGCGATGGTGTTGATCCTGTATGGCACCAGGAATTCTGTAATATCGATCTTAACAGGATGTCTTTTGTGGGTCACGAAGACCACTCTCCCATTGATCCACACTTCTCCACCCGGGTCGAGTGCTTCGATATTGAGCCATGCTTTTTCGAAGGCACCCAGGCTGACCTCTTTTCTCAGGTAAAGGTCTTCATCAGCTTCCAGGATACCTCCATGTACGACAGGAAGCTGACCGGAGGCCCATGTGTCGTCATTGTACCGGGGCAGTTGCCATCCATCCAGTGGCGGGTGAATATTAAAATCTTCCTGCATAAAAGGTATCGATCTGTAGGGTTGCCGGGGCTTACATCCTGTTGTGTCGAAATAGATCCCGGTGAAGTCATCCATATGAATTCCCTGTCCGCCCCTGATCCTGATGGCATCCACCAGTGAACTGTTTTTCATGGAGGCCCAATCGGCAACCTTCCTGTTGTTGACCAGCAGGTTATAGCGATCATTGACCAGGTCGGCCTCGATTTTGAAATCATACCATTTGCCCGGGATATAAGCTTCCCCCATCCGATCCATGCCATCTGAGGTATAGAAGATATTGCCATTGGCATGAAATCCAACTTCTGCAACGGATCGGTCCCGGTTCCTGAGCTCGATGCTCAGGGGAACTTTTCCTTTCTGGCTCATAGCTTTCCAGGAGAGATGGAAACGCCACCCGATACTGTCGGTCCTGCGATAAATCGTTACACCGGGTTGAATCAAATGCAGGGTGCCCTCCTCCAATGAAACGCCAGGCTGTTGTTTCCATTTATTGATTGCTTCGAGGGATCGCTCATGATCCCCGGGGCGATAACCTGTTTTTTTCCATTCTACCAGCTGGATGCGCCTTCTTTTATCGGGCAGCGGCTGAGGCTGAAGGTTTTCAAGGAAACGATTGATCTCCTCTTTGTTATTCACTTTGCTTTCTAACGCACTGTCCAGGAACCACGCACGGGCTGTCCGGGCATACTGCGCGAGGAAATCCACACGCTGCTCCGTGTTAAAAAATGCTGTCTCACCTTTAAAGTCGGTCATCCCACGAGTGGTCTTGTCTTTGGAATAGTACCTCACTTCGAAGGAGGATGCAATCTGTCCGTTCACCCAGGTGAATGAACAAAGGATGCTGAAGAGTATAGTAAAAGTATGCCTCATGCTATTGAATTTCCCTAAAAATAGGAAAAAGTACATGGAAAACATGATCCCGGAAAGGCCTAGATGAAATTACGTACCTTCATTGCATTGATGATGATCTGCACGATCACATCAGGTTCAAGGGTCATGCAATTGAATTTCATATCAAAACGTGTGTAGTCATTTCCTTTTCCCTGGAAATGGTCCCTGAACTGTTTTCTTTTCTTATCGATAGTTTGTGCATAATTCCGGGCCTGCTCAATCGTCATGTCGAATTTGGAAGCAGTTCTGACGGCACGCCATTCCAGAGGAGCTTCCAGCATGATGTGCAGTGATTTGGGTATATCTCGAGTGATTGCAACGCCTCCGCGCCCGACAATGATGGCATTTCCATACGTGGCGAAATTGCGGATGACTTTTGCAATAGTGGTCCTGATCTTAAGATCAGATTGGTAGTAATCCTTTGATTGGGCCAGGAGCATATCTTCCAGCATGTTCCTGCTCTTATAATTGAAAATGTGTTCTATTTGGTCATGATCGACGTTCAGTGCTTTGGCCGATTCGCTCAGGATTTCCTTGCTGATCCATTGCCACGGATGATCCTTGCATTTGGACGATTTATTTTTATTCAATTCATCTGCCAGGGAACCGGCAATTTTTTTGGCCGGACACCCCAGTTCCCTGGAAACTGTGATCACGGGACCGGGGTATATTTTCTTAGACGGACTTTCCTTGTACCATTCGTCCATGTATTTTGACAGATCAACTTTCATTGGGGTATGTTACTGATGAGGTACAATTTATGATAAATCCTGCTGATAGTCAAGTAAACAGTGTAATAAATAGAACCCTTCCCGTTAATAGAAACATATCTGCAGATGGGTTGTTTTATAAGTTAGCATCAGCAGGATCACGAAAGCGCACACATATTCATACATTTACATATTTAAATTTGTTATATTTGTCAATAAAACCATACTATGAACAAAATTACTGTAATCGGAGCAGGGAATGTCGGAGCTACAACAGCGAATGTCATTGCCCAAAAAGATCTTGCAAGGGAAGTTGTATTGTTGGATATCAAAGAAGGGCTTGCTGAAGGAAAAGCGTTGGATATCTGGCAAACTTCTTCAATTCTTCACTTTAATACCAGGGTCACAGGTGTGACGAATGACTATCTGAAAACAAAGGGATCCGGCGTGGTTGTAATTACCTCCGGTTTGCCCAGGAAACCGGGCATGTCGAGGGACGATCTGATCAAAACCAATGCAGGGATCGTGAAAGAGGTTACAGAGCGGGTCATCAAGTATTCCCCGGATGCGATTGTCATTGTAGTTTCCAATCCGCTTGATGTGATGACCTATGCTGCCTTTCTGGCTGCGAACAAGGCACCTAATAAGGTGTTTGGTATGGCAGGAATCCTGGATACAGGAAGATATAAAGCATTTTTGGCTGATGCACTGAATGTTTCCCCTGAGGACATACATGCGATGTTGCTGGGAGGACATGGAGACACCATGGTTCCGCTGCCAAGGTACACTGCAATCAACGGTATACCGGTGACCGAGCTGTTAGGTCCTTCAGTGATCGAAAAGATCGTTGACCGCACCCGCAAAGGAGGCGGAGAACTTGTACGCCTGATGGGAACTTCCGCATGGTATGCAC
>CAYOSB010000081.1:0-14490 GCA_964406495.1 uncultured Bacteroidaceae bacterium
GAATTATACCGCTCCACTTCAATGTAGTATACTGAATCCCTTGCCAGGGGACTGACGATCCTCTCACCCGGGTTGTATAGAAAACCTTCGCCAAGGATCTTACCTGAAGGGGAGACCAGGGAAACGCCACCGGATACAAAAGAAACGTCTACATGGTTAAAGCGACAATCCAGTATGGTGTTGACCGGTGACTGGATACTGTACATATGGAATGTATCCGTCTCCGCCATATGCACATAAACCGAATCGTTCAGAGCCAGGGGCATCGCATTGATCTCCCAGATTCCAATGATAAAATTTCCTTCCGCTTTCAGGTCCAGTCCGGCGACCGACATAATTAACCGGCCTTCCTCAGCGCGTATATACCCGTGATCGTCGGTAGTGAGGAATCGGTAGGTACCGGGACCAGCACCATGCACTTCAAACCGACCCCGAAGTGCTGGTTGGGTACCGTATGCCAAATCCACCCGGTAGAGTCCCGTCGATGGGATATCAACTTTGAAATGCATATATTCAGATGCGCTGAGAAATCCCTCAAACGGACTGTCAAGTTCCAATGCAAGTGTATCCCCTGCCAGCATGGGAGCACGCTCTGAGATGCCTGCCAGGAAGTTTCCTTCAGATGTTGCTTGCTGACCCGCCATGGCGATAAAGAGTTCACCTGGTTGCGCATCCACCCAGTGTTCCTCCGTTCCGATATCCCCTGTGAGCAGAATCTCTCCCTGCTGGTAAACACTGAACATCCCATAAAGGCGCGGTTGCTCACCCGGCTCAGCGTAAATCCTGTATGCATCCGCTGAAGGAATCTTCACACGGAAAGTCAGGATCTCATCCGGTGCCAGGTAGTGTTCCCCGATACTGTTCAGCTCCAGGTCGATGGTATCGCCTGCAGCCAATGGAACCAGTTCAATTGCAAATGTATCCGAAGGATCTGATGCCTCCACAACGTAGCGTCCACCGAGCAGCTGGTTGCCGGGTCCGAATGCACGGGCATCTACCAGCACATCCCGCGTGGCCGGGAATCGCAGGTTCATGCCTGTTTCAGGAATGAACTCACGAACTTCAAAAACCGGTGGGATATCTTCCCGGGCAACAATACTTTTACTTGCAGATTTTTTCTTATCCCGCATGGCTCCGCTCACCCAGCAGCCTACCTTCATGCGCACGCATATCGCTGAAGTGCATTCCAGCCGGTAGCACGAACCATCGCGTCTTTTTTCTTCTTCCCAGTCATCACAGTTCCACCACGACAAATGTCCGATCTCAGCGCGGTAGGCCAGTCCTGTGGGCGAAGCATCCGAGGCAACGATAATGCCTGTCCCCTCTTCCACCCATACACCGCTCTCCTCATCGACCGACCACAGGGGAATCTCATCCCCGGGAGCGGCACCTGAAGTATATACGGGAATCTCTATGGTAGCCTTTTTCCCGGCAGCCAGCTCCAGTTCCTCCCCGTCCTGCTCAAAATGATATTCAGCCACACCATAACTGAGCAGTACCCCATCTTCACCATCGGCACGATACCCGGTAAATGAACCCGGAAAAGCGGCAGCATCGTAGGCCACATCCACCGGTGTTATGGAGACCTGTACATCACCTTTTACCACCGATCCATCGTCCTTTACCAGTCCGTTGACCGGCAATGTAAACGATGCACCATCCCTGCCTGACTTCGACCCTCCGAATTCCGCGTTACCAAGTGTGATGGCAGTTGCACGCGCTTTGAGGTTGGTGAAGAAGACGGCATCTCCATGGGTTTCAGGGATGGTCAGCTCCGCTACCTGGGTCACATACCCTTCCTTTGTGATCCGAAAATGCAATGGTACAGCCATTGGTAGCTCCTCCAACAATGCCATGCCCCGCTGGTCAGTATACACCTCGCGGCCATCTTCCACCAGCGTGATCTTCACATCTTTCAGGTCCAGACCATCCATATCCGCAACACTTCCGATCACAGTTCCTGCGAAGTGTGTGGCAACCTGTTGCGGGGTGATATTTACCGTCTTGCTGACTTCTTGCACTGCCCCATAGTTCCCCGACACTGTAAGACGTACCTCATACATTCCCGGGGTGGTGAAAATATGGGGAATCCTGTCTGATTGTCCTTTTTTGCCATCTCCAAAATCCCAGCTGAATATCAGCTCCTCTCCATAAGCACCTGAAGATGCAGTGGCATCGAAAAGCACCGGCTGACCGGTTACCAAATCGCCAGACCAGCTGAAAACCGCCGTTGGTGGATCGACCGGCTCCATCTGGTAATTTCTTATGATGACTTCACCGTCGATGGGGACTGTATCGACCAATGTCCTGAACCCCTCTTTGATCAATGTGACAATGAACATCTCTTCCCAGGGAGCAGCCTTCAGGTGATGCCCTCCTGATAAGCTGTTGCCGGGAACACTGTCATAACCCCTGTACCGGTTCTGTAGCGCAACACTGACATGGCATTGTTCGGTGAGCAGCATTTTATACATATCACTTCTGTATCCATTTTCAAATTCCAGGTAATAGAAGTACAGTCCGGATGGCAACATTGACCCGTTGATGTGTTTTTTTCCATGAATATCCGTAAAAAAAAGGGTTGCCCTGTGGGGATATGCATATTCAACATGAACACTCGCGTTCGTTGCAGAGATGACATTAGGTACCATTTGCTTTACAATACCCGGGGATGGCATTCGCCACGGAAAGACAGGTGTACCTGACCAGGGGAACGGAAGTTGTCGGTCGATATTCCCTGCTTCATCTGAGAAGAGGGAGTCTACGGTACCGTTCTGCTCCGGATCATAAATTTTTACATACACATTGGATAGGCTTGTATTGTCGGTACTTTTCAGCGAAGCTCTAAAAGTGATATTCGCCGACTGGGCGCTGGAAAGTTGTGGCAGGAATACCGTAACAACCAGCAGGAATGCTACTGCTAACGGTCTCATCTTGTGGGGTTTTATTGGTGCAACAATACAAGTTACGAAAAATATAAACACCCCGGCATTATCTTCCACAAATGGTTAAAATCCAGCGACAAACAGAATAAAAAAAGAAATTATGAAACCTTCATCATTGAGCATAAACGAAGAATGTAATTAATTGTAAATAAATACTACAACTAAAATATATGTTTGTGAATATGTAGGACAGGTAAAATTCCAGGAAATGTACCTGTATTATTTTCCAGGGTCAATGCTATTCAGTAAATGTACCTGTAAGAATTATTTTCCAGGATCCATGTTATTCAACAGATATTCCTCTGCTTCAGTATTCCAAAGCCCATTATGACGGGCGCAGATTTCGTGCAGTGTTGCAAACAGCGGATCCTTTTTGCCAACCTCCTGGAAATCCGAAATTGCGGTCAGGGGAAGATCCGCATGGGTATAGATAAGCTTTTTCCCACCGGGTATACCAGGCAGGTTGAGCGTCGCTTCAGGCACCGCATTCAATCCTCCGATGTGCGTTACCAGTCCTGCGGGATCCAGCCCTTTGGTCATGACCTCCAGGGCTTCATTCATGTCATCCATATTTCCGCCTGAAGTTCCTACAATATGTGTATAGGCATAGTGGACATTATAGAAGTTCAGGCTCGCAGAAAAGTCCTTGTCGGCCGGTCCCGCAAAAAAGTTCAGACAGCCATCAAACCCAAGTATGGCATCTCCCTGTTCCAGCACTGGTTTCACGGGAGCGAATACAAATACATCGTTGTATCCTTCTCCGTCCGTTATTGCCCTCAGCTCGGCAACGGGATCCTGAGAAGCGCCTGTATTTATATATCTGAGTTCAATGCCACGTGCCGCGAATGCTTCCACTGTATATAATTCAGCTGCCCGGTCCAGGCGTGACTGATCAATATCTGTGACCACCAGCAAGGATGGCTTCCGGTCTTCACGCTTCAGCACATAGTTGATCGCAGCCAGTCCCATGGGACCCACCCCGGCCAGGATGGCCATCTTACCGCCGTCCACGATCTCCATTTCATGCACATAGCTTCCGGCTTTGGTATGGTAGTTTGCATGCATGGCACCGATCACGCAGCTGAGCGGTTCCGCGAGGGAAGCAGGATAAAAACCTGGCCCCTCATACACCATCAGGCAGTCCTGTACAAGGACATCCTTTGGTATGATCACGTAGGTGGCATCTCCGCCGATATACCTGTAGCTGTAGCCCGGTGCGCTCAGCACACCCATGGGGCCCTCCTCATAATATATTGCTGGCTGTATGCTGAATTTCTGTCCCGGTGCAAACTTATCCTTGTAATTCTTACCAACCTCGATGATCTCTCCGGCAAATTCATGACCGATGATCACCGGGTGGTCAGCGATATCATCCGGTACCCGTTTGTGATCCGTGGCCTGGTTCGCAGCCTTGTAGCTCGACATACACAGGCTGTCGGTTACAACTTTTGCCAGGATCTCATCATCAGCGATCGGCGGCAAATCGAATTCTTCAATGCGGATATCCTTTTTACCGTATAATCTTGCAGCTCTTGTTTTCATGGTTTTCTTCCTGTCGTTTCTATTTCTTTATGTTTTAAATCTTTTTTCCATATTCCGGAGCAACTCCACTTTTTCACATCAGGGACGGAAGCTACCGCAAAATGCAATTGTTGCGGATGCCACCGCCTCAGCTCAGCATGATCTGTCCCCCGGTGACAGGAATCGCCTGGCCCGTTTCATATTCCTGTTCAATCGCATAAAACGCAGCCTTCGCCACATCCCCTGTTCCGCAACCCCGTCCGGCCGGTACCTGCTGCTCGTAAAAACGTTTCACATCCTGAATGGTTTTCGCACCCGGTACTTTACCTGCTTCCAGGTATTGCACAAACAGACCTGTTTGCGGATCTGACCAGAGGGGGCCTTCAAAGAAGTTACCCGGACAAATGGAATTGACCTTGATCCGGTGGGGCATCAGCTCCAGCGCAAAGGACTGGGTAAGGCCGATTCCACCAAACTTCCCCCCAGCATATGCAAAATTCTTCTTGCTCCCGCTCAATCCTGATTTTGAATTGATCTGAATGATATCAAAAAACAATTTCTCATGCGCTTCCGCCTGGAGCTTCATGATCCGTGCCGCCGATCGCGCACAATTGAAATAACCTGTATAATTCACCTTCGTCATCAGCTCAAAATCCGCCGGGGACAATTCATCCAAACCGCCTGCCCTCAAAATTCCCGCATTGCTTATCATCACATCCACCCCACCGAACCTTAGTGCTGTCTCATTAACGAGTTCATCCACCGATGCAGCGTCCGATACATCACATTCCAGGAACTGCGCCCGGTTTGTCTGCCTGCGCTCATTCAGTGAACCGGCAAGTTCCACTCCTTTCTCCGCATTGAGGTCGGCAATTACAACATTTGCACCTTCACTGAAGAAGCTATCAGCAATTCCTGCACCAAATCCCTGTGCTCCCCCGGTAATGATGACCACCTTGTTGTGCATTCGCTTCGGACAGCAGTTCTCACTGTTGGTAACGAAGCTTCCTGGTTCCGAATACAAATCGCGGGCTGTCGTTGCCACGGCAAAGCTTCCGATCCCTTCCATTTGGATCATGGAAGGCATACCGGAATGTTTCACATGTGCATCTGTCAATTCCTTCAATTGTTCAAGGGTGTATGCGTCTTTGGTCCGGATCTCCAGTGTATTTCCCGGGCTGGCATCTTTACCTGCGATGGATTCTGTCCCGGGAGCGGATCCAATCCCTGTTCCGGACGCTGTCCCCCCAGTGGACCCTTTCCCTGTGGCAGTTCCTGTCCCGGTTTCGGATGCTGTGCCGGTGCTGTTTCCCGTTTGCACCTTTTTCAGCGACACCAGGCCGTCCTTTGAGAGTAGGGACCGAAGAATACAGATGAACTCGTAATCTTTACTTCCTTTTAGCTTCATGCATCGACATATTAAAGGTTTGGATCAGGGCAGTGCCCAGTTGTATCAATACTTCGCGGCTTCCGGGAATAGGTGTTCCTTCAGCATCCAGGAACCCGGGCGCTCCATTGGCAACCAGGTATTGGTGACCGGCGATCATTGCGGCACCTTCAAAATTGATTTTTGCCAGGATACCGGAAAGTCCCCGCTTTTCTTTATCAAACAGTTTGATCGGCAACAAGGCCGGGGAATTATGTTCACTGCCCATGCTCACGAGGAAACCGTGGTCTGAGAAGAACGTAGCATATTCCTCCAGGGCGCTTCCCGAGTTGCGGTTCGGGATAAATTCAACAGACCAGATACCTTTGCGTTTCAGTGTTGCCAATAGCTTCTCCCGGTCCTCTTCAAATTCGGTATACCCTCCGTTGACTGAGTCGGCCAGTAAAGGATAGGTAGGAATCCCGCCGGCCGCCAGAATCAGTTCCCTGATCTGCACCAAAGACAAAAACTGGTCAGGATGCTCCGGAATAAAGGCAGGTCCCCCGGCTTTGAGCAGTTTGCTGCGTATCTCGTTCTCCAGGGCAGCATGATCGGATAGTTCCGATTTCACTGGCTGACCATTAAAGATCTGTTTAAAAGCTGTACTTCGGTTCTCATCACTTTCATATTTCTCATATACAGCTTCACGGAGTGCTTTGGCCAAATGGCGTTCGCGTACAACACCTTCTGTATACTGCTCCAATATCTCAGGGAAGGAAAAACGTATATCGGATCCTACACTTTTAAGGTGCGCATTTAAAGCTTCACACATCTGCCGGACCTGTTCGTTCGCCTGTGCCTTTACCTTTGTCAGCCGGGAGGCATATGGCTCCGGAAGGTGAGCAGGATAAGCCAGTCCTTTACCGCTCAGGTAGATCCGTCCGGGATTATTGGGATCATTGATGAGGATCCCCTGCTGCTGTTCCTCTTCGCTAAGCCCAACAAACTCGATGTTGAAGAGCGGGAAAATCTTACTTTTTACAGCGTTTTCGGCCCACTCCCCATACCCGTCCATCGAATAAAAATCGTTGATCCCAATTGCCTTCACTTGTTCCCTGGATGCCATTGCAAAGGCGTGTTCAATGGAATCAAATGCACTGAACGAATAGGGTGTGTGCAGGTGAGCGTTGACCTCCGGATAGTGATGCAACCGGGGTAGCTCTGAAGACATCAACACGTCTTTACCGGGAAATTGTTTCCAAAAATCCATATGCGGTATTTTATTTTGTCAACCCATGCGGGTGTGTATTTCGAATAATCTGTAATACCTGATAAAAGTAGCATCGAACAGTATATCGACAGCCTTCGTTCCTCTAAACTCCCAGGCGTGATCTGCGTATTTTTTCCTGGCTGGAAAAATCCTGTTCTGCATGGTGTCCCTTTAGCGGGACGATCTTCTCATGGATGGCATCGATGATCCATGAAGGCTGCGGGAAGAATTCATCTTCCAGTTCATATGCCGGTGTAATCCAGTTTCGGGATCCCACCACAACAGGAGGTGCATCCAGGTAATCGAAAGCAAGTTCCGTGATATTGCTGGCCAGGTCGTTGAGGAAAGACCCCCTGGAATTGGCATCGCCTGTGATCACGATCCTGCCTGTTTTTTTTACTGATTCGATTACTGCCTCATAGTTAAAGGGCACCAGTGATCGTGCATCGATCAACTCTGCGCTCATTCCATATTGCTCTTCCAGCGTTTCTGTGGCCTCCAGGGCCCTATAGAGGGTGGCGCCAATGCTCAGGATGGTGACATCCTCGCCTTCCCGCTTCACATCGGGTTCTCCAAAAGGGATCTCGTAATATCCTTCAGGCACACCTTCTTTTACAAATTGCTCCCCGATATCATAAATGCGCTGACTTTCAAAGAAAATCACCGGGTCAGTGCCCTGCAACGCTGCATTCATAAGACCTTTGGCATCATACGGTGTCGCCGGAAAGCACACCTTGAGTCCGGGTATATGTGCCACCAGGGAGGTCCAGTCCTGTGAATGCTGTGCGCCATATTTTGAACCCACGGATACCCGGACCACCACGGGCATTTTAATGAGATTGCCACTCATGGCCTGCCACTTCGGCAGCTGGTTAAAGACTTCATCACCACTTCTTCCGAGGAAATCGCAGTACATGATCTCCGGTATCACGCGGCCACCGCACATGGCATAACCAATGGCGGTTCCAACGATGGCACCTTCGGAGATCGGGGAATTGAACAGCCGGTGGTATGGCAGCGCTTCTGAAAGTCCGCGATACACGGCAAAAGCACCGCCCCAGTCGCGGTTTTCCTCCCCATATGCCACCAGTGTCGGGTCCTTATAGAACCTGTCGGCAATGGCCTCGAAGATCCCGTCGCGCAACTGGTATTGCTTCATCTTAGAGAACGGTTTCCCACTGCTGTCAAATGCATATCTCTCTTTTTTTGCAATTTGCATTACACGGGGGTTTTCTTCAAGCGGATGATTCACTTCGGGTTTCCTGTCGTCAAACTTATCCACTGAACCGCCTGACAGGATCAGTTCCCCAATAGCATCAGGATGCTGTTTCAGGTCCATGCGGGGTGAGATCTCTTCATCGATGGCCAGTTTAAATATTTCAAGTACTGTTTCAGATATCTTACCGGTGATGGTTTCCAGCTCTTTCTTTGTGGCCACAGAGGAATCAACCAGGTCCTTCCCGAATGTCTTGATACTGTCCTGCTCCTGCCAGGCTTCCACTTCTTCCTTTGAACGATATGAGGAAGCATCCGAAGGAGAATGCCCACTGTAACGATAGGTGAGCACATCCAGGAGGACCGGTCCGCGTTTTTCGTCCAGGATCTTTCTCTTCCTCCTATAGGCATCAATCACGGCAAGGGGATTGTACCCGTCAACACGTTCAGCATGCATCTGGTCCCGGTTCACACCTGCACCGATACGTGCAGCGATCTCATATCCCATGGTCTCTCCGCAGGTCTGGCCTCCCATACCGTATTGATTATTCATGATATTGATGACCAGCGGCAGACCACCTTTATGTTCCCCTTCCCAGAGCTGGTGGAACTGGTCCATGGTGGCAAAGGAGATACCCTCCCACACCGGTCCGCAGGCCATGGATGCATCGCCTATATTTGCGACGACCATTCCGGGTTTTGCGTTGACCTTTTTATAGAGTGCTGCCCCCACTGCGATATCTCCACTACCCCCGACAATGGCATTGTTCGGGTACACACCAAATGGAGTAAAGAAAGCGTGCATGCTTCCACCGAGTCCTTTGTTGAAGCCCGTTTCCCGTGCAAATATTTCTGCGAGGGTCCCGTATAGCAGGAACTTAATGGCGAGTTCTTTCACACTCCCCTTGAATTTCTTTGTTATAATGTCATAGATCGCACCATCGAAGAACTCCTCCATGATCTTTTTCAGTTCCTTTTCACTGAGTTGGTGAATAGCGCTGAGTCCTTTTGCCAGGATCTCACCGTGGCTCCTGTGAGAGCCAAAAATAAAATCATCTGTGTCGAGGGTATAGGCCATCCCAACAGCTGCTGCTTCCTGGCCTATGGAGAGGTGGGCGGGACCCGGGTGATTATAGGCGATCCCCTGGTATTCGCCGGTGGTTTTGATCAGGTTGAGCATGTTCTCAAATTCCCTGATTACTTGCATGTCGTGGTAAATACGCTTCAGATCATCGTCAGAGAAATTCTTCTTCTCTTCTTCCATGGTCTTCGCATACTGGTTCACCGGAATCGGTTTGAATTTCAGCTGAGAAGCTTTTCTTACTTTCCCGGGATCGATAAATTGTGCTTTTGGCATGATGGTATGTTTTTCGTCTTTTAAATTTCTATTTCAAGGTTTTCAATGTTCACGGCAATATCTTTCAGGAAGCGCGTCGCCTCTCCCCCGTCCAGTGCCTGGTGGTCATAGGTCAGGCTCAATCCGAGGTGCGGCACGAATCCGTATGTACCATTCCCCAGGTCTTTCGGTCTGGGCAGGATAGTATTGACCCCCAGGATGGCCACCTGCGGCAGGTTGATCACCGGGGTGAACAATTCAACACCATAATTGCCCAGGTTGGAAACCGTGAACGATGCAGCCTCCGGTGAAAGCAGGTCAGGATCAATATTCCCTTTGCGGCAGGAAGCCGCCAGGGCTTGCATTTGCGATGAAAGGCCGGTGATCGAAAGATCATCCGCATTTTTTACCGCGGGTACCATGAGACCCCTTTCGGTATCCACCGCAAGTCCGAGGTGCACCTTTTTGAACATGCGCATTTTATCGCCCAGGAAATGGGCATTGGCCCGTGGGTGTGCCTGCAGGGTTTTCACCACTGCAAAGCAGATCATATCGTTCAGTGTGATGTTGTGCGCATACCCCTCCTTCTGTGCCTGCTTCACCTTTTGCCTGATGGCCAGGATGTTCCTTGCATCAGCACCCAGGTGGTGGGTCAGCTGGGCGGAATGCTGTAGGGACTGGTGCATCGCGCGGGCGATCATTTTCCGGATGTTCGGCAGTTCAACAATTTCTGAATCATCTTCATAGGCTGAAGCCCGGGGTGCGATGTTCTGCTGATCCGAGCCTGTCACCTGTCCTGCACTGCCTGGCTGATCTGCACCGGTTACCAGGTCTGCACCGGACACCAGGTCCGCACTGGTCACCCGCTGCCGCTCTGTAGTAGATGCCGGCATCTGTCTGCCCTCATTGATCATCTTCTTCGCCAGCGGGGTAATGCGTGGCTGCGCATGTAGCGTTTTTTTAATATCTGCTTCAATGATCCTGCCCTGCGGACCTGAACCCTTGATCGTTGCGAATACAATTCCATGCTTTTCTGCCAGTCTTCGCGCCCGGGGAGAGATAAAGATCCGGTCCGGATCTGTTCGCCCGATGGACTGATCCTGCGCTACAGCTCCCGAAGCGGCAGCGGGTTGCGTTTTATCTGAGTTTCCGGATTCATCTGCGATCCCGGTTTCATTTGGGGCTCCGGATTCATCTGCGACCCCGGCTCCCCCTGCTTCGTTCGCGTCTTTACCTGTGTCATCCGGCTTTTCAACTGCTGCAGGTTTACCGGACCCGGCAGCTGACTTCGAGCCCTTTGATGGATCAAATTCCGCGACAGACTCACCCTCCTGTCCGATCACCCCGACATTGGTCAGCACCAGGACTTCATCTCCTTCTTCAAAAAACCAGGCCAACAATATGCCGTCTTCCGTCGCCTCTTCCTCAAAAGATGCCTTGTCCGTCTCGTAGGCAAACAAGAGGTCTCCTGCTGCAACAGATTCATTTTCCTTCACGTAGAATTCAGTAATGATGCAAGACTCAACCGATTGTCCCTGTCGTGGTAATAATATTGGTGTAGCCATGAATTAGGTATTTTGCAACAAAAATAATACAATCTACTTGTAAATACAAGTAAAAAGTAATAAATATTTTTAAATATTACTATACACTGATTAACTGTGTTTTATGTGATAATTATTAATATTTGTCATGACTAATTTACATTACTTGATAATATCTATATTATACATTATATTTGTAAATCAAGAACGATAAGCACTTGGAAAAAACAATTCCCCATTACCGCGTGGTATATGAATCGTTGCGCAAGCACATCGAATCGGGAGCATATTCCGAGGGGGACATCCTGCCCTCGGAGAATGATCTCTGCACGGTGCATGGTGTGACACGACCAACGGTCAGGAAAGCCCTTGACATGTTGACCAACGAGGGATTCATCAAGAAAAGGCAGGGGCTGGGCAGCGTGGTATTGAATAAACCCAAGGGGATCGGGATCCTGTCGATCAGCGGTACCACTTCGGCCGTGGGACAGGAAAACCTGATTACGAAAGTGGTATGCAAACCTGTGGTGAAGCCCTGGCCTGAAGATTTCTTTTTTGAATTGTCGGAGATTGAGCGTGAAAGCGGGTGCATCTATTTTGAACGCATACGGCTTGTCAACAATATCCCTGTATTCTTTGACATCTCCTATCTGCCAAATATTCGCATCCCGCGTTTCACCTCCCGGAACCTGGAAAACCATTCTTTGTTTAACCTGTTGCGTGAGCAATACCAGATCGAGGTTACGGGCGGGGAGCAAACCATCAAAGCCGAGCGGGCATCAAAAGTTGTCCAGGAATACCTGGACATGGCCCCCAACGCACCCGTGCTTCACTTGAAACGAAAACTGGAGACCAACAGGCTCAACTTCAATTTTTATTCATTTATGTATTGCGATACCAGCGAGCATGGACTGTTCGGGAGGTTTTAACCGTGAAATGCAAATCAGATCAAGAGAGAAGTGACATGTCGATCGTGGCAGAATTACGCTCATGCCTGTGCGTCCAGGCTGGTTTTGCAGCTCAACCAGGCAATCTTCCGCTGCATTCAGAACTGTAAGACAGCACAAACTGATATTCTCGCAGGCATATCCAGCCGGTCATGGCGGTATATTTTGGGGAATGGCTTCAAATACATAATTTAGGATCGAATAATAACAGCTAGACTTTTACACTGACAGGCACACCTTTTCCATCATGCGAAAACCAATCCGAATCATAAAAACCGGGGAGATCAGGCAACATTACTCCATGAAACAAGCTATCGAAGCCATGCACAGGGCCTTTTCGTCCATGGCCTCTGGCGAAGGATTTGTCCCACACCGGTATGTCACCAGCCTTCCAAACGGGAAACTGGTCATGTTGTGTAAGCCGGCATTTGTGGAGCAGGAACAAAAGGTAACGGTAAAATTCCTTACACAGCGCGAGGGCGTTGTCATCCCGGGAGTACCCACCATCCAGGGTGTCGTTATGGTGATAGATGCCCAATCCGGTGAACTGCTGTCTATCATGGACGGCGAATACCTCACGGCGCTTCGCACGGGTGCCGCCAGCGGGT
Source organism: uncultured Bacteroidaceae bacterium (assembly GCA_964406495.1). Lineage (GTDB taxonomy): Bacteria > Bacteroidota > Bacteroidia > Bacteroidales > M55B112. The sequence continues at coordinate 12,753 of CAYOSB010000081.1, forward strand.
TAGCCACACGTTTTTTTGCCCGGAAAGATGCGGCGACCATGGCATTGTTCGGGTGTGGTACGCAGGGCAGCACACAGCTGGAGGCAGTGCTGTCTGAAAGAGAATTAACCAGGGTATTGGTATACGACACCAATGAAGCAGCAGCCAGGACATTCTGCAAGGAGATGTCAGCAACGTTCAATGTAGATTGTAAATATACAGAGCGCACTTCCGACCTTGCAATGGTGGATGTAATTTGCACGGCCACAAATGCAACCAGGCCACTTTTTTACAGAGAAGATATTCAGCAGGGTGTGCACATCAATGCCATTGGTTCATTTCAGCCACATATGCAAGAGCTCGATCCACGTGTGTTGAAAGATGCCAGGGTGTATGTGGATACTGCAAAAGCATGCCTGGAAGAGAGTGGCGATCTTGTCAGAGCAATTTCAGCAGGCATTATTCAGAAAGATCATATCGTGGGTGAAATCGGAGAATATTGCATTGGTCGCATCACGGGCAGGAAAGATGATAATGAGATCACCCTGTTTAAAAGTGTGGGGGTAGCCATCCAGGATTTTATGGTAGCCACTGATATCTACCATGCATCGCTGGATAATTCATTTGGAACCGACCTGGATCTTTACAGGTAGCAGATAAAGGCCTGGAAACGATGAAGAATGAAGTCTGGAGACGATGAAGAATGAAGTCTGGAGACGATGAAGAATGGAGCCTGGAAACGATGAAGAATGGAGCCTGGAAACGATGAAGAATGGAGCCTGGAGACGATGAAGAATGAAGCCCGGAGACGATGAAGAATGAAGTCTGGAGGCAAATAAAGACAAAACTGTATTACATGCCAGATAATACCACTACGAAGCTACATGGATAAATTACAAACCATGAATAACCTGCCATCGATATTCAACGATGTAATTGGTCCCGTAATGCGCGGACCATCCAGTTCTCATACCGCGGCATCATGGCGCATTGCCCGGCTTGCTGCAGATATGCTGAATGACCGGTTGGAAAAGGCACTGGTAGAGTTTGACCGTAAAGGTGCATGGGCTCCTAACTACAGGGAGCAGGGAACAACCATAGGGATGAACGGCGGATTGCTGGGACTGGATATCACGGACAACCGGATGAAATCAACAGCCTCGCTGGCCCGAAAACGGGGAATCCATATTGAATACAGGATCAGCACATTCCCCACAACGCATCCGAACACGGTGCGGCTGACCCTACGGGGCAGGTCGGGAAAAAAGATGCAGATTATTGCAGTTTCCACCGGCGGAGGCGCATTCGAGATCCGGTCCGTCGATGGCTTCCCGGTCAGTCTTCAGGGTGATCGTCACGCAGTGCTCTGGCGCAGCCATGGCAACCCGGTTGCACTTAATACCATCAATCGAATAATTCCTGCGGATGCTGATTACAACTCCGAACAACAAGGAGATACGACCCTGCATTTAATCAGTGCATGCATCCCGTTTCCAGGTGCATTTCTTAAGAAAATTCAACATGAAACCGGCATGGAATACCTGACAGTGATCAACCCGATCATGCCGGTAATCCCTTACAACCCGACAGTGATGCCCTTCAATGACCTTCCTTCATTGAACAGTTACCTGGCTAGTGAAAAGAAGGATCCCGGACTGGGACAGTTGGGACGCTCCTATGAACAAAGCCTCACAAACCTGTCAGAATCTGACTTGTCCGGAAGATGCAGAGGATTATCCGCATGATACACACAAGCATT
>CAYOSB010000082.1:0-4452 GCA_964406495.1 uncultured Bacteroidaceae bacterium
TCCATCTACCCCAATTTATCTGTTTAAAAGAGCAATACACCTGTCTATTTCCCGCACTATCTTACTAATCTGCAATTTTGCTTCATGAGGCTCGTCGCTTTCAGCAACAAAAGCCCTTGTAAGCTTTAGCGTATTGTTTTGTTTTTTTAGATCGTTAATTTCATTTTCATGTGCTCTGATCTTGTCTTCCAGGTCATCTTTCTGCGATTTTAGCGTTTCGGATGTTGTTTTTTGCCGTTCCAGTTTATCGGCAAGCAACTGAATTTTTTGCTTCAATTCATCAATAATATAGACCTGACTGACACTCATTAAACAGAGGTATATTTATTACAAATATAGTACTGTTTTTGACAAAATAAAAGCCCTGGCAGATAGTGAAATGAAATATTTCATAAAAATGGTGTAGCGGAGCATTCTCATGATTAAATGTCTAAAACGGGGCATCAATGTTGCTCACTTCCTGTTGATGTTGATGTTGTAAAAGTTATTGTTGAGAAGATTCAGGCACTGCGAAGTCGTGGAAAAAAAGATAATTATATTTTTGCATGAAATTAATCAGCGGGAATGACGAGATTATTATTATTTACAACAGTATACCTGATATTTAACAATGTGTACGGCCAGCAGCTGCCTGATTTCAGGCCACCCATGGATATACCACTTGTGCTTTCCGGCAATTTTGGTGAGCTGAGATCAAACCATTTTCATTCCGGAATAGATTTCAAGACACAGGGCGTTACGGGTCACAAAATTTTCGCCATTGAATCGGGTTACGTTTCCCGGATCAAGGTCCAGACCGGCGGGTATGGGAAAGCACTATACATCGCCCACCCGGGTGGGTATACCTCGGTATATGGTCACCTGGAGGACTACAACGGGATCATCGGTAACTATGTACAGGACATCCAGTACCAGAGGCAATCACACGGTCTTGACCTGTATCTTCAACCCGGTGAAATCGAAGTCAGCAAGGGCGATGTCATTGCATATTCCGGCAATACGGGTAGTTCTTCGGGACCGCACCTGCATTTTGAAATACGCCGTACCAGTGACCAGCATCCATTGAACGGTTTGTTCTTCAACTTTCCAATAGAGGACGATCTCCCTCCCCGGATTTTAAAAGCGGCCATATATCCACTGGACGGATCATCTCATGTGGACAATGCTTCGGAACCGTTATACCTGTTCACCCGGGAAAGTGGCGATCTCACCAGGTTAGCAGGTAATAATCCCATCCTGGTACACGGCCAGATCGGATTTGGGATAGAGGTATATGATTACCTGAACGGCGCTTCCAACCGCTGTGGTGTTTTTTCACTTGATCTTAACATTGATGGAAAGCAGGTATTCTATTCGGAAATGAACGAGTTCTCCTTCGCTGAGAGCAGGTTCATCAATGCACACATCGACTATGCACTAAAACACAAACGTAATCGCAACGTGCAGCGCTTGTTCAAGCTCCCTTATAATGAGCTCAGTATTTATAAATTCACTGATAATGAGGGTGCCGTGCTTATTTCCGACACGCTGACACATGAGGTCAGAATAACAGCTACAGACAGCTATGGCAACACCAGTTCACTAATTTTCCAGGTAAAGGGTACCGATATGCCAGCTGCAAACAATACAATCACACCTGGTGACTCCGGGCTCTCCGGCGATGGTAATGTACTGCCTTACAATGAAGAAAGCGTTTATAGGGATCAGAATATTGATCTGAGATTTCCTGCGTATTGTTTTTACGAAAATATAGTGTTTAAATATAACAGGTTTGACGGACCGGAAACCCTGTACTCAGATATTTACCAGGTGCATGACCAATCTGTACCAGTGCATCGGGCCTTTGAAATTTCGCTCATTCCCGGCCGTTTGCCGGAATTGCATGCAGACAAGCTGTGCCTGATAAGTATCGAAGAAGATGGCTCCTATGCATTTTCCGGGGGTGATTTTAAGGGAGGGGAAGTGACCGGGCAATTGCGTTCCTTCGGGAAATATGCCATTGGTATTGACACCATTCCACCAGAAATCACTCCGCTTGATTTGTATGCGGGTAAGGAGATTACCGCGCAGCCTGGCATCCGGTTCAGGATCATGGATAATTTGTCAGGGATCGACAGTTACAATGGAACGATCAATGGACAGTGGGTACTATTTGAATATGATCCGAAAAACAATCTCCTCTTCCACGAATTCGACGGCAGGGTTCCTTTTTCAGGAAAAAATAACGAACTTGAGATTGAATTGAAAGATGCGAAAGGAAATACAACGAATTATCATACGACATTTCTAAGATAATTGTACATGTCTGATCAGGAAGAATTCATCGTGCTTGGCCTTATGTCGGGTACATCCCTCGATGGCGTTGACCTTGCGTTATGCAAATTCAGCGCATCTGCCGGCACGATGCACTACAAGCTCATCGATGCGGCAACAATCCCCTACCCTTATTACCTGAAAGAAAAGCTGGATGATGCATTGAACATCAGTCCACAAAATCTTCATTCCCTTGACCAGGAACTTGGCGAATTTTATGCGGAACAAATCCTGTTTTTTTTAAAGACTCACAATGCACCCCCCCTGCTGATTGCCTCTCATGGACATACCGTACTGCATCAGCCCGACAAGGGCATTACAATGCAGATCGGAAACGGCGATGTGATCGCAAAACGGACCGGGATCATCGTGATCAATGATTTCAGGATACAGGATGTATCCAAAGGAGGACAAGGTGCACCACTAGTACCTGTAGGTGACCGGGACCTTTTTGGAAATTTCCGGTTTTGCCTGAATCTCGGGGGGATTGCAAATATTTCTTTTGACCAGGACGGTATACGGACAGCGTGCGATATCTCTCCATGTAATATGGCGTTAAACACCATTGCCTCATGGATTGACATTGACTATGACAGGAATGGTGATTTGGCCTCCCGGGGCGAAGTGTCTTCAGCTTTACTTGATCGCTTAAGTGCCCTGGAATATTACAGTCTTCCGGCGCCAAAATCACTGGGCAAAGAATGGTTTATGCGTACCTTCCTGCCGGAAATCAGGCAGGCTGAGATTACAATCGAAGATCTGCTGTGTACAGTCAATGAGCATATCTCCGATCAGGTTGCTGCATTTATCAACACCTATCACATAAAAGGATCCAGGGTATTGGTCACAGGTGGCGGAGCCCGTAACAAATTCCTGGTAGACCGTATCAGGAACAAATGCCGGAGTGAGCTGTTAATACCTGGTGAACAAATCATCGATTTCAAGGAGGCCATCGTGTTTGCCTACCTTGGCCTGCTCAGGTTCCAGGAAAAGATCAATGTGCTGGCTTCAGTTACCGGAGCCCACACTGACACCTCTGCAGGAATTATTAATCATCCAAACTGAAATATCATGGAAAATTTTGTTGCGTACAATCCTACAAGGCTACATTTTGGTAAAAACGTCGTGAACGATCTCGGAGCAGCTGCGGTTTCCCTGGGTAAAAAGGCGCTGTTGGTATACGGAAAAGGAAGTGTGCTGCGGAATGGCAGTTATGACGACACATTGAAACAACTGCAGAATAATGACATATCAGTCATTGAGTTCAATGGAATCAAGCCCAATCCCGTGGTAACCGATGTTGACGAAGCCGCGCGACTCGGTATTGCCGAAGATATTGATTTTGTGGTAGCTGTTGGTGGCGGAAGTGTGATTGATTCGGCTAAGATTATTGCAGTGTGCATTGCTGATGAAGTAAGTGGCTGGGAGGTGATGACCGGTAAACATATGCCCCGCGCTTCCAAACCTCTGGTTGCTGTGCTGACACTTGCAGCTACAGGGACAGAGATGAACCAGGTGGCTGTTTTACAGAATCACGATACGGATCAGAAAATCGGATTCAGGAATGAGCTGATGTTCCCGGTCCATTCATTCCTGGATCCAACCTACACGCAGAGTGTACCGGCCAATTACACTGCCTTTGGTATCGTCGACCTGGTGGCACATGCACTGGAAGCCTGGTTTGGTGCCGGGCTGGCTGAACTTTCAGACAGGTTCGTGGTATCGATCATCCGGGAAGCAATGGACGTCGGCCCGCTCCTGATGAATGACCTGGAAAACTATGACTATCGTGCGCGGATCATGTGGGCAGCCACCAATGCCTTGAACGACACTACCATGCACGGAAGGGTTTCCGGTGACTGGGGTGTGCATGCACTGGGTCATACGCTCTCTTATTTGTATGACACGGCACATGGTGCCACACTTTCCATTTTCTATCCTGCCTGGATGCGGCGGCTGGCGGAACAACAGCCGGAGCGGATCATTCAGCTGGGGAAAGCACTTTTTAAAGTGGATACAGCTGAAGCGACCATAGCAGGATTCGAATCTTTTTTCCGGGAACTGGGCGCACCGGTCAGGGCAGCGGGAGCCGGGATATCTCCTGATAAAAAGGATGAGATCCTGTCAATGATGAACCGG
>CAYOSB010000082.1:4462-4934 GCA_964406495.1 uncultured Bacteroidaceae bacterium
GCAGATCGTTGATATGATATTTAAATAACTGGGGGACACCAGGAAAACACAAGGAAATGGTGCTGTTTTACAATTAAGGGAGCGGTTTCACAGGGAAAGCTGCTATGTTACATGTGAGGGATATACACAGAAGAAGGGTGCACCTGGCGGAACACCCTTCCCTTTTCAAACTACTAACTAAAACTACCAACTAAAACTACTAACTAAACTACTAACTAAACTACCCTAAATATTTTCTGTAAATCTTTGCTTCAAATTTTATACCACAAAAGTAATATGCTTTTTTGAGATACCAAATTAAATTAGTGTTAATTAAAGTTAAATTTTAATATTAGCACATTCCTTAACTCATACCCCACGTTTTTCAACATTAAAAGCAAAAATATATTAATTTTGCTTTATGACCCCCTAAATTATTACATTGAAATATAATTTTTTAATTTTTGAAAAAATCCCAAATTGCTGATTGCAA
>CAYOSB010000082.1:4944-14426 GCA_964406495.1 uncultured Bacteroidaceae bacterium
TTGTTTTTAAATATAAATACTTGTTTCTTCATTCTAAAAATGATTTCTTTATGCCTTCGCTTTTAAACATAATGTAAAATCCAACTATATTAAATATTTGTAAAACGATGAAAAGACTGATAGTTATACTTCTTACAGCCGGATTATTGCAGGTATCTACAGAGATCCGCTCCTGTACAAACTTCCTGGTCACACCGGGAGCCTCGGTCAACGGCACCTCCATGATCACATATGCCGCTGATGCACATGTATTATACGGTGAACTGTATTTCACTCCGGCGGCCACATATCCTGAAGGAACGATGTTAAATATCTATGAATGGGATACCAACAAGTTCCTGGGGCAGATCAAACAGGTGCGAAAAACCTATTCCGTAGTGGGTAACATGAATGAGCACCAGTTGGCCATTGGAGAGACTACGTATGGCGGACGCAGTGAGCTTCGTGATACCACCGGTATTATTGACTATGGAAGCCTGATCTACATTACACTGCAGCGTGCAAAAACTGCAAGGGAAGCGATCAACATCATGGCTGAACTGGTAGACACCTATGGATATTACAGTTCGGGTGAATCATTTTCCATTTCAGATCCCAACGAAGTATGGATCATGGAATTGATTGGAAAAGGCACAAAGATGGTGACCAAAGGCAGGGGCAAAAATGCCGTGACTTATAATACACATAAAGGAGCGGTCTGGGTAGCGGTCAGAATACCTGACGGGTACATCTCCGGTCATGCCAACCAGGCCAGGATACAGCAATTCCCACTGGATGATCCGGAAAATTGTCTTTATTCAGAGGATGTCATTGACTTTGCCAGGGAGATGGGCTATTATGAAGGCAGTGATGAAGACTTTAGTTTTTCAGATACATATGCGCCGGTTGATTTTGGGGGCGCCAGGTTTTGTGACATGCGTGTTTGGTCCTTCTTTAAGGAAGTGAATGATGATATGGACCAGTATTTCTCTTATGTGAAAGGAGAAGACCTGGACAACAGGATGCCGCTGTATATCAAACCCAACCGGAAAATCTCCAATTATGACCTGATGAACTTTATGCGGGATCACCTCGAAGGTACCGAGCTGGATATGCGCAAGGATGCGGGTGCAGGACCGTTCGAACTCCCCTATCGCTGGCGACCACTCTATTGGGAAGTAGATGGAAAAACCTACTGCAATGAGCGCGCCACGGCAACACAGCAGACAGGCTTTTCTTTCGTAGCCGAGAGCCGTCCGGACATGCCTGATATCATCGGCGGGATCCTCTGGTTTGGGGTTGACGATGCGGCCTCTACCGTGTATGTGCCGATGTACTGCGGGATGACAGATGTGCCATTCAGCTATGCTGTAGGCAATGGCGACCTGCTCACCTACTCCGAAAGTTCAGCTTTCTGGACATTCAACTTTGTTTCTAACTTTGCATACCTCCGGTACAATCTTGTCATGGAGGATGTCCGGAAAAAACAGGATGCCCTGGAAAAAGGGTTCATTGAACAGGTGCAACAGGTGGACCAGAAGGCAATGGCCCTATACGAAGAAGATCCGGAAAAGGCGCGCGATTATATCACCAATTTTTCCGTGAATGCAGGAGATCATACCGTAGCTGTATGGAAAGAGCTGGGACAATACCTGCTGGTGAAATATATCGATGGTAATGTGAAGAAAGAGGAGAACGGAAGATTTCTCCGCAATGATTACGGGTATCCTGTGAGTCCTGATCAACCCGGTTATTCAGAAGAATGGAAGCGCAATGTAGTGAAAGACACAGGAGAAAAACTGCTGGTTCCCGGCGATGACGGACATTAACGTTGGCTGGAGAAAGGCTGATGATTTCATGCGATGACATACACTAGCGGCATCTGTACTCTTTGGAGAAAAAATTGTTGATAAATACTGTTTTATTACCAAATTATTTTCTAATTTTGCGACCTGTTAAAATGACAGGAACACAATAAAAGATTTGAGCGATGAATTTAATGGATGTAGTAAAGGAGAATTACGCTGCTGAAACCAGCCTGCCGGATTTCAAAGCGGGTGATACAATAACTGTACATTATAAGATTAAGGAAGGTAGTAAAGAACGTATCCAGCAATTCAGGGGTACGGTACTTCAGAGAAGAGGCAACGGTAACACCGAAACATTTACTGTTCGCAAAATGTCCGGTAACGTAGGCGTTGAGCGGATTTTCCCTTCAGCATCTCCTTTCATTGATAAAATTGACATTAACAAAAGAGGTCGCGTACGTCGCGCCAGGATCTTCTACCTGAGGAAGCTGACCGGTAAGCGTGCACGGATCCAGGAGAAAAAATTCTAAGGTTTTAAACGGATGGACCAGTAGCTCAACTGGATAGAGCACCTGACTACGGATCAGGAGGTTGGGGGTTCGACTCCTCCCTGGTTCACTTTGTAAACCCCGAAAGCCCCGTTATCATTGAGATAGCGGGGTTTTTGTGTCTTTATTGAAAACTCATTTGTTTCAGCCGCCGGCAGAAAGTTTACTATACGATGCTTCTTTCAACAGCTCAAGTGCCTCACTACAACTGCGTGTATCCATGAGTTGTGCCCGCAACTCCCCTGCTCCCTCGAAGGAATGGACGTAGATCTTGAAAAAACGTTTGAGGATTGCAAAATTCTTTTCGTTTCCCCATTGCTGATCAAAACGCTCAAGGTGCTGCCGCAGGAGTTGCAAACGTTCACCCGTCCCGGTATTTGAATTTCCGGAGAAGAAGAACGGATTGCGGAAGATTCCGCGGCCCACCATAATTCCATCTACCTGGTATTTGCGGGCACGATCGATGCCATCCTGGAAATCTGATACGTCGCCGTTGCCAAGGATACGCGCGCTAGCGCCCATCCTGTTCCGGATGTCCACTGCCTTTTTCACCTCGTTCCAATCTGCAATACCTTCTGATTGCATTTTCTGCGTCCTTCCGTGTATTGTAATTGCGTCGGGATGCACTTCCAGCAGTTTTGGTATCCATTCCTCCGTCACCACCTGGTTAAAACCGATACGTGTCTTTACACTAACCGGCAGACCAGATCCCTCCCGGGTTGCCAGTACAATTTCCTTCGCTACTTCAGGAACCTTAATGAGTGCACTGCAGGCGTTGTGCTTCACGATCTTTTTCACGGGGCACCCCATGTTGATGTCGAGTCCGTCGAAATCGTATTGTCCTGCAATTTCCCTGGCCGCGCGGTAGAACTTTTCCGGATCAGATCCCCAGATCTGCGCAATAATGAATATTCCTTTTTCCTTCAGCAACGCACGTTCCTGACCGGAGACAAACAGTCTGTGCTTTACCTTTTCCCTGCCTGCATCGTGCAGAAATCCATCGACCGACATGAATTCAGTGAAGAGCACATGCAAGTCGCCGGGTTCTGCGGTACCGGCAATCAGCTCCCTGAACACAGTATCCGTGACATCCTCCATGGGTGCCAGCGCAAAATGTGGTATGGGCAAAGTATTCCAGAAGTTGCTCATTGTGTTTTCTGCTTTCCATCCCCGGGAGCACTTCCCGGCAAAGTTGATTATTCAGCCAGATCATATGATCCAATGTGTAGAACAGGATTCAGTAAAAATTGTTGAATTCGGTGGTTGAAGCATTACTTTCCAGTTATAAGAACAACTGCGGAAGGAAGCAGAAGAACATTTCATCACCCATCCTTGTTTATACGTCAAAAGACAGCGTATGGAACTTGAAAAGAAAAAATGTATTCCCTGTGAGGGTGGTGTTCCACCGCTTACAGAAGATGAGATACTTGAGTACATTACCCTGGTAAAGGGATGGATTGTCAGGGACAACCAGAAAATCACCAAATCCTATAGTTTTGTCAATTTCAAGCATACCATGGCATTCGTGAATGAAGTAGCCAGGATCGCCGAGGAAGAGGGACACCACCCGGTGATGCACATCGGATACGGGAGTGCGGAGATTGAATTATGGACACATGCCATCGACGGACTTTCCGAAAATGATTTTATCATTGCGGCAAAGATCGACCGCCTCTGAAAAAAATTCTATCTATTCACCAAAACCGACCGATTCAGCTTGCGTGCATGCAAGAGCATGCATCAATATTTATCGATCCTCCAGCATGATTACTAAGCTTCCGGCTCAAGAACCTTCTTTTCAGTGATGATCGTTCCCGCCAGGTGCCTTGGAATTTCTTCAAGATAGAGATTTTGTGCTGAAATATTTGGATGACGGGTATTCTTAAGTATTTCCATTTCTTCGCGCGGCCTGTCCCTAAACGGGACATCCGGTGTGGACCGGCTGATTTTCCTGGATTCCGTGAGCACGAAGACAGGAACGTTGAATTCATTTGCCGCAAGAACCATTTGCAGTGTTCCGGCTTTGTTGACAATCATATTTTTACGTACCTGGTCCGCCGCAAGGATCAGGTAATTCGTTTGCCGCATCATCTCTCCAGCCAGCACATCAGGGATCAGTTGCACCTGGTATCCCATTTCAGCCAGCTCCATCGCCTGGATTCTCCCCTCTTCGGCGGGCGCTGAAAGCGTCTGGATCACCTTCATTTCAACCTGCTCTTTTGACAACAGTCGAAAGACCTCGATGACCGTTCCACTGTTGCTGTGCAACATGACCGTACTGTGCTTCAGTCGCGCCAGGCGAAGCAGGTTGTTTTTAAGCAATTGTGGGGCCCGCTCCCAAAAGGCTTTATATTCATGAATGAACTCCAGGTAATTTGCCGGATAGTTCCTGACAGATATGTTGTGTGTAAGGATCAGTTCCTCACAAAAATGCCTGATCACAGTAAACATTTCCATTTTACGGCGGACCTGTTCGATATAACTGATAAATGTGGCCGGATCCAATTCATGATCCATCAATTCATTTTCCAGCGCAATCATCAGCTTGTTCAGAAGGGTGACAGAGCCGCTTACTTTGTCATCCAATACCTGTTGTATGGAAGGTGGCAATCTCATGGCCAACTCATTTTGGTTTTCAACTCAAAAAATACGGTTATGAAAGCATCAGGTCCCGATGGCACCTGTAAATGTATATCATTTCCAACAAAATTGCGATAAGAACCGGGATATTAATCTCCCGTGTCCCGGTCCGAATGAATATTAAAAAAAAATAAATATCTTGCCATAACTGAATTACACCTTAACAAATGTCCTTGATATAACCCAACATATCATGCATAGCAATAAAACCATTCGCAATACTGCCTATTTCATGCTGACCATTGGGGCCATTAATCTCCTGATGTGGGGTTTCCTGATCGCCTCAGGCCAGGTAGAGGACTTCAAAGACGAACCCATTGCCTACATTTTTCACTGGATCTCGGAATTTGGAACAGCACTACTGCTCATCACTGCAGGAATATTTATTATCCTGAAAAAGGCCCATTCAGTGAGCCTGATGTTCCTGGCACTCGGTGCTTTACTGCTGGCTATCGCCGGCGCTTTATATTATTATCTGAATCATTTCGAGGTTGCGATATTTGTCATTACTGCACTGATCACTGCAGCGACTATTTTGTTCATTCTTATCAATTATCGCGGCACCTGGGATTTTATATTTCTGTCAGCAGGATTGACCATGTATGCACTTATTAATATTATGGGACAGGGATTCCAGGAGGCTGACGCCACGGTTGTTTCGATGTCTGTCCCTGCGAGCCTTTTTATGCTTTTGCTTATATCGGGACTGCTGCGAAAAGGCCATAAGTCATCACACCGGCAGATTCCAAAGATCCTGCAGTGGCGATGAAAGATCAAGATCATCAATACCATTAAAGTATCAACTAAACCCTCCCCTCATGAAAGTAACCCGCACTTTTGACCTGTTGGAACGTTATGAACAAAAGTTCGACAAGGCAGCAGCGCTTTCGGTAAAACGTTCCGGCAAATGGCAATCATGGTCTACCCGGGAATATATCGATACCTGCTATGATGTAGCATGTGGTCTCCTGGAAATGGGCTTCAGTAAAGGAGACAAGATCCTTACCGTTACCAATAACCGTCCGGAATGGAATTTCGTGGACCATGGCATGTCCATGTGCGGCATCATCCACGTACCTGTATACACTTCGCTGAGTGACGGTGAGTATACCTATATTATCAACCACGCGAAAGTAAAGATGGTGCTGGTAGCCGACAGGAAACTTTTTCAAAAACTCTCCCTGGCAAGCAAAAGCACAAACGTCGAAAACCAGGTATACACATTTGATGCAGTGAAAGGTGCTCCCAACTGGACTGAAATTACCGAAGCCGGAAAGAAAAGCAGGGAAAACCGAATGAAGGAGATCGAAGAGATCAAGCAAAGTATTTCTGAAAAAGATTTCGCCTCACTGTTATACACCTCGGGAACGACAGGAAATCCGAAGGGCGTGATGCTCTCTCATGAAAACCTGGTGAAGAATTTTATTGCTGCAGCGGGTATCTTCAGATTGAAGCCTGGAGAAAGATACCTGAGTATCCTGCCCCTCTGCCATGTTGGCGGCAGAATGGGCAATTACCAGACACAGTATAGTGGAACGGGGATTTATTATGCCGAGAACATGGGGGCCTTCGCAAGGGCAATGAAGGAGATCAATGCCCATGGATTCGATGCAGTGCCGCGGGTGCTTGAAAAAGTGTATGAAAACATCATATCAAAGGGCAATCAACTTTCCGGTCTTAAAAAGAAGATATTCTTCTGGGCAGTCCGCCTTGGATTCAAATACGATGCGTATGGAAACAACAGCTGGTGGTATCAGAAAAGACTTCAGTTTGCCGATAAGATGATCTTCAGTAAATGGAGGGAAGCGCTGGGTGGAAAGGTCCGGCTGGTCGGCTGCGGCGGTGCCAGCCTCCAACCCTCACTCGAAAAGTTGTTCTGGGCGGCAGGTGTGAAGGTCATCAATATGTACGGTCTCACCGAGACCTCACCCATCATCACCATCAGTAACACGGAAGCTGGAAAATTTAAGCTGGGTACGGTAGGATCACTGATTGACGGAGTGGAGTTTAAGATTGCTGATGACGGGGAAATCCTCTGCCGTGGGCACAATGTAATGCTTGGATATTATAAGGATGCTTCCATGACACGAGAAGCGCTGGATGATGACGGATGGTTTCATACCGGGGATATCGGGCATCTGACTGATGAAAAATTCCTCGTAGTCACAGACAGGAAAAAAGAGATATTCAAACTGTCCAACGGCAAATTCATTGCCCCGCAATTGATCGAAGGAAAATTTAAACAATCTGCCCTTATAGATAACCTGATGGTTATCGGGGAAAACAAGAAATACGCAAGTGCACTCGTGGTGCCGGAGTTCGAATCGCTCAGCAAGTGGGCCGACAGCAGGAATGTTGCATTTTCCAGCAGGAATGAGTTGATCTGTATGCCTGAAACCCAATTATTCATGCAGCAAGAGATCAATCAATACAATAAAACGGTCAGCGATCATGAGCGCATTTTGAGGTTCCGCCTGGTACCTGACACCTGGTCTCCGGAAAGTGGAGAACTCTCTCCCACCCTGAAGCTAAAACGGAAGGTGATCAATGAAAAATACAATCAACTCATTGAAAATATATACCTTCAATAGCCGCCCATTATGCAGATTGAAGAAGTAATAAGCAGAAAACAGGCGAGGGATTTTCTCCGGGTTCCAAAGGTACTGTACAGGAACGACAGCACATGGGTGTGCCCGCTGGACCGGGAGATCAATGCAGTATTTGATCCCGGGAAAAATACATTTTTCAAACATGGTGAAGCCACCCGCTTTGTGCTCAGGAATGAAAAAGGTCAGTTAAAAGGCAGGATCGCTGCCTTTATCGATCAGAAATCGGCATGGACCCACGCACAGCCCACCGGGGGCATTGGCTTTTTTGAGTGCATCGACGACCAGGGGGCAGCAAACCTGCTATTCGATACAGCAAAAGAATGGCTTACCTCCAGGAAAATGGAAGCCATGGATGGTCCTGTGAATTTCGGGGAGACCGATAAATACTGGGGACTCCTGGTAGAAGGCTTCTCGCACCCGGCATATGAAATTGCTTATAATTTCCCCTATTACCAGGTGCTTTTTGAAAACTATGGTTTCCAGACCTATTATAACCAGGAGGGATTTCACCTGGATATTACACGTCCCCTCCCGGATAGATTTGCAAAGATCGCCGGGTGGCTGCTTCGCAAGGAAGCTTATACGTTTGAACATTTCAGATGGAAAGAAATCGATCGTCATGTTCATGATTTTGCCGAGGTCTATAACCAGGCATGGGCATCTTTCAAGCAGAATTTTGAGCCGATGCAGCCCGAATATATAATTCTGACACTGAAAAAAGCGCGGATGATCATCGAAGAAGCGTTTATCTGGATCGCCTATCACCAGGGAAGGCCCATCGCAATCTACCTGATGTATCCGGATTTGAACCAGATACTCAAACATTTGGATGGACGGATGCACCTTTGGAACATGTTGAAATTTCTCTACCTGAAGCATACGAAGACCATGACACGTGCCAGGGGTGTATTGATGGGTGTGGTTCCGGAATTCCAGGGCAGAGGGGTTGAAGCCGCCATTGTCATGAAACTCCAGGAGATGTTCAGGCAGAAACCTCATTACAGGGAGATCGAATTCTCCTGGGTGGGTGATTTTAATCCCAAAATGAAAAATATTTTCCTTTCCGTGGGCAGTGTGCCGGCAAAGAAATACAAAACATACAGGTACCTGTTCGACAGGGAAAAGCCATTTGAAAGATATCCCATACCAGGAGACTAAAGAGAAGAAAAAAGATCAAAATTAAATCCGCATCATGGGAGATTGTTAATTCAATCGTGTAATTAAAAAGAGGAGAAACAGTTAATATGAAATACGATGTGATCATTATCGGTGGCGGACTTGGCGGCCTGACTGCCGGAGCAAAACTTGCAAAAGAAGGAAAGCACATCCTGCTCCTGGAACAACATGATCGTCCAGGCGGTTGCGCAACAACTTTTAAGCGTAAAGAATTCACCATGGAAGTGGGGCTCCATGAGATGGACGGGCTGCATCCATCGGATGGCAAGACTAGAATATTCAACGACCTGGGATTGTTTGATGGAGTCGAATACCTGCCATTGCCTGAATTCTTCAGGTTTTACAATGGCAGGACCGACATCGTGATGCCGCATGACCAGGAACATGCCAAAACCATCTTAAAGGCACACTTTCCTGGTGAAGAAACAGGCATCGACGCATATTTTGAGCGATTGATGAATGCCCGGAGGATCAATGTGCGTGAAAGGGATCAGCCTGACATTTCGGTTGGCGAATTCCTGGACAGCACTTTCAAAGACGAGGAAATCAAGCTGGTTTTACTTGGCAACCTGGGATATTT
Organism: uncultured Bacteroidaceae bacterium; assembly: GCA_964406495.1. Classification (GTDB taxonomy): domain Bacteria; phylum Bacteroidota; class Bacteroidia; order Bacteroidales; genus M55B112. Next base: position 14,285 of record CAYOSB010000082.1, read on the forward strand.
TCATGATGATCCTTACAGTCTTTCACTCCGCTATTTCTCCATGGCCGAAAGTGCCTATTTTAATGGAAGGGCCAATTTCATACAGGGTGGATCACAACAACTTTCTGACAAGCTGGTAGATGTGATTCGCGCCCCGTGGTTC
>CAYOSB010000083.1:0-14418 GCA_964406495.1 uncultured Bacteroidaceae bacterium
AAAAAGCGGCAGGGTACCACTCCGTTTGATGCGGTGAGAGATGCCAAATCTGCCATCCGGTTTTTACGGGAACATGCAAATGAGCTGCAGATCGACCCTGACAGGATCGTTGCATCCGGGGGATCGGCCGGTGGACACCTGGCTGCTGCAACAGGCATTGTCCAGGGACTGGAAGAGGTCGATGAAGATCTCCAGGTGAGCTCAAAACCCAATGCGCTGGTGCTGTTCAATCCCGTGTTCGATAACGGTCCCGATGGATATGGCTACGATAGGATCGGTGACCGGTATCCCGAGATTTCTCCCCTGCACAACATCTCGGAAGGAGCGCCCCCTACAGTCGTTTTCCTGGGTACGAACGACCGGCTGATCCCTGTATCCACGGCGGAAGCATTCAAAAGCAAAATGGAAGCCGCTGGTAACCGTTGCGACCTGTATTTATACGAGGGACAGAAGCATGGTTTTTTTAATTACAGCCATCCGGAGAATTACAGGAAAACCATCCTCAGCGCAGCCGAATTCTTAGCATCATTGGGATACATCGACAACCTGGTTCCTCGACCCTGAAACAAGAATGGATTAGCACTGCCTTGCAGATAGCGACCCTTCTCAAAAAAATATCAATATGTTTTACTGATCATTCTTTTATCAATTGATCTATAAAATATTTGTTATTTTCATGTACTTCAATCAAATACACCCCTGCATCTAACTGAGATATATCCAGGGCCTTGTTGCTGTTTAGCTGAATGCTTATCAGTTTTTTACCCAATAAGTCATAGATACGCACATGGGCCTTTTGTTCAATTCCATGAATGTTGATGTATCCGTTGGTCGGATTAGGGAAGATCTTCATCGTTGACGCCTGGAACCCGTTTTCGATAGAAGGAGCTGACACATCTGTTGAATCGGCAACAAAACTGGCAGAGATAATATGATCTGTCTTCACACTGCTAAAGGTATAACTGCTTACTGCTCCAATGGAGCCTCCATCCACCAGCACATCTTCTATCACATAGCCCGTATCAGCATCAATAAAGAAGGTTTGATCCGAGCCATCGGCCAATGTTACAATGCCATCAGGCGTGATCGTCCCGTTGGGCCCGGCACTTGCAGTAATACTGTGCATTACCTGGGTAAAACTGGCAGAGATGGTATGATCGGCTATGACATTACTAAAAGTGTATCTGCTTACTGCTCCTACTGAAGCGCCATCCACCAATACATCCTCAATCGCATATCCCGGATCAGCACCAATAAAGAAAGTCTGATTATATCCTTCAACAACCTGAACACTTCCCTCCGGTGTGATCGATCCATTGGTGCCCGCACTGGCTGTGATTGTATACGTCACTTCCATGAAACTGGCCGAGATCGTATGATCTGCTGTTACATTGGTAAAGGTATAGCTGTTTACTGCTCCGACAGAGATGCCATCCACCAATACATCCTCAATCACGTAGTCTTCATCTGCGGCAATAGTGAACTCCTGGTCCGATCCTTCAACTACTGTAACAATTCCAGAAGGAGTAATTGAACCATCGGATTCGGCGCTTGCTGTTATCGTATAAGTGACAATTTCTTTAAAACTAACTGAGATGGTATGGTCCCCTGTTACATTGGTAAAGGTGTAGTTGCTTACTGCACCCACAGAGGCGCCATCTACCAGCACATCTTCAATCTCATGAAATGCATCAGGAATAATCTCGAATGTTTGATCGGAACCTTCTGTTACAATATAATCTCCTTCCGGACTGATCGATCCGTTTGCCCCGGCATTGGCAGTTATCGTATAATTGGCTGTACCTCCGGGTGATCCATAACTAATAACAGGTGCATTTGCGCCTTCTTTTGAGTCATAAGTAATATGTGTATATTCATTTTCATCAGAAATCTGGAAAGAAATGATACCGTCTCCCTTTTTTTCAGTAATTACCTGGTTGGTAACATCAAATGTTATCCAGTCACCAGCATTCGGAACTCCTTTGCTATTCAGTTTAGTTCCGACAGCTGGTCGATTATTATAAGTAATTCCAGTTTCTGTCCACGAATCATCTTCTATAAACGAGCAGTTGTGAATCGTGCCACCACGATTTGTATTCACATATATTTTTAGCTTGGCACTGCTTACCGTTTCCGGCAAGGAAGACAAATCAAATTTAATGAATCCCTGATGGTCGTCTGATAAATTCGCCGACCTGTTTTTAATTTCAATGGTCGGTTCTGACCCATAATTGATGTCTGCATAATCTCCTCCGCGGACATAGGCATCGGCCGAAGCATCTAAAGAAAGCGGATCTTTATAGACCGGCGTAACCTGGATATCTGAAGCAGGCATATTCAGCGTGGTAAAGGGTAAATATTTATCCGCAATTGTTTCAATATTCCCTGTCCACTGGTCAAATATTTTTCCATCCGGGGCCTCATCAGCGTTAATCACCACATTTGTTCTTGGCACATACATCCCGTCACCATCTCCCGAATTAACGGTTACATTATAAAACCCGTGATAGGTAGCGGTAACCTCTACAGCTGAATCGGGCATCGTCACTGTTGTGGATGCTGAAAAAACATCCGCAACTATTGCTGTGTCACCGGTCCACTGATCAAATACTTTCCCTCCTGGTGCATCGCTTGCAGTAATTGCAACATTTGAACCATCCACATAACTGCCTGCACCACTTCCTGAATGAACCGTTAAATTATAGGTGGAAAGACTTTCACTGGCTCCATAGATCTTCGTTTCATGTATCGCAAGATCTGCATTGTTATAACTGTTGTTCGCAGTCAATGAGATCTTCACCTTGCTTCCGGAAACCGGGGAAAAGGAAAAATGATTCCATCCCAATTCTTCTGTTTGCTGGGAAGTCCCGTTATAGACAGTCGTGCCGTCCACTTCGATTCTCACAGGATATATTCTGATCCAGCTATTGAATAGTTGCAGTTTTACCTGGTAAATTTCGTATGTCCCGTCCAGGGTGTATTCTATCCAGGCTTCTGATACGTTTGTTTCTGAAGCCCAGCGTGTCTGCACATCCTTGTCATAGGAATCCTCAGGCATGCGGGTGATGCCATGGTGCTCGGCGTGGTTGCCCGCAACTGCTGAGGTAATTGTTAACTCATCAGGATCAACTTTTTGATCACCCGTAAAGCCCTGGAATGGATTGCCGGTTGATGCTGTACCTGCTCCCAGCCGATCATTCAACTGGGCCCTGTATAATATCGGAATATCTTCAATGAATGTCCCTTCAGACTCCACCAATCCACGGGGTTCGGTGGCCCTTCTTCCGACACCGGTAACCCCTTCGCCGGCAATGCACCCAATGGCCCAGTTACTGGCATCTGTTGGAATTTCGTGTATCGTCATACGGCTGTACGTGCTGCAATTCCACATGACATGATTCGCCCCTGCCCAACCGTGTCCGCTGCCTGAATCAGTACGGTTTTCCACATTTAAGTCAAGATCGGTTGATACCCTGTCATACAGTATTCCCGTAGCCCACCGGTGGTGCGGACCGGAGACATTCCAGCAATTCATCGCTTTACAATTCGAAAAAACACTTGGTCCCGGTACCCTTGAACCAGTTGCAAAATCGTGTCTCCCAAAATCTGAAAAACAGTTTTGAATTAAAATCTGGTGCGCGTTTGTATTAATACTAAATGAGTATCGTGTACCAGAGTTCAAGGTGCCAACAGGACGGAAATAGCGACAGTTATCGACGGTCCATTTGTATGCACCACTATTAACGGATACGGCGTTCCCTGTAAAATGATAGGCATCTACATTTCTTATCCACCCGTTTTCTGCAGCATTTACCTGTATGCCTGCATGCGAGTGATCACGGTCACTTTCATTGGAATAGGAGGATTCAAGGCGCAAATCCTCGATTCCTATTTCATTCATGTACGTTAACGAATTCTCATATTTATACAGGTATCCATTGGCAATACCGGTATACATATGATCCACAACCGGTGCGTCAATGGTAATCGAATTTCCATCAACGGCTTCAATAACACGGAAAAAGTCAATGGTATATCCCCCTGTTGTCCATCCATACTGAGCAACCTCCAGCTCATCAATCCATGCCTGGGTAGGTTGTCTTTGCAGTACAACTCGATCACCTGCCTGAAAAGAATGACCGGATTCTATGGTAAAAGTCCTGGCACCAAAAGGAACATAATCATCGGTTATTCTCTTTCTTGTTGATCCTATTAATGAATAGCCGGGAGTGTCGCCTGTATTTACCTTAATAAGGGGATCTCTCGTGGTATATACCGCCCTGATAATGGTGGATGCTCCTACACCTCTGAGCACAACGCCACTTCTCATGTAGAGTGTGGCGCCAACTCTATACAGTCCGGCCTTCAGCAAAACTGCGCCCCTGTGACCATTGGCATCTGCAGGAAGTGCTGCAACCTCATCAATAGCGTCCTGGATGTGCGCATGGTTGTCTCCTGCTATAGGGTAAATGGTTTTAACTACCGGCACATCCGGGATGGGCTTTTCACCATGGTGATACCCAACATAACTGAAGTCGGGCAATACATTCCCCTTTTCATCCGGGGTATAGGTCAGATGACCTGATCCATCAATGGACACCAGCGAAGTGGTTTGTCCCAATACATTGACTGTTAACACAACTGCACACAGTGCAACCAACATGTTTTTAATTGGAGCTGTTCTCATCGTTCTTACAATTTATTTTGCCTGGAAAACCCTGACACGTATAAAGCTTAGATTTAAAGAAATATTATCGTTATAAATACCGATTCAATTTTTGTGAAATACAATTATTCCAGCAACTTAAAAATCTCACTGCCTGCCAGCAAATAAGCACCCACGCCATACACTTCCGTACCATCTTTGCTGATCTCATCCGGTGCGTATCCGATCCGCTGGACCCAGCCCAGTTTCCCTTCCGGGCTCACAGCGCCCGCTAATCCATCCCAGGTCCGTAGAACGACAGGCAGGTATGCATCCCGTTCAAGTATCCCTTCATTTATACCCCATGCCAGCGCATAGCAGAAAAAACCGCTGCCACTGGTTTCTCCATGGACATGTGCTTCAGGGTAAAGCAAACTTGATTTCCACAAACCGTCTGCTCCCTGGAGGGAAACAATCTTCTTGGCTATCGCCCTGAACATATCTACATATTGTTGACGATCTGGATAGTCTTCCGGCATATATTGCAATACGCGGGCGATTCCAGCGATTACCCAGCCGTTTCCGCGACTCCAGAACACCTTTTCACCATTAGGTTCACGACGCCCGGAACCATCCTCTTTAATCCGGAAACGGTCATCGCGATAGAAGAGGGACTCCACATCGTCGTAAAGAAAATCACTGGCATCCCACCACATTTCATTCATATAATCGAGATAATCCATATTGCCCGTGGTTGTTGCCAGTCTTGCCAATGTAGGTGGAGACATGTAGAGGGCATCGCACCACCAATAGTCTTCTCTGCCAGGCCTTGGGTCTGCCATCTGGCTGTCGATCCGGTTTTTGATTTTTTCAATTTTATGTGGAGCAGGATCAATTTCATTCAGTTCAAGATAGGTCTGCCCGATACAAACGTCATCGGCATGCCTGAGACGAGGTCCGCATGCCCAATCGACCGATTCAGCAAACCCTTCCAGGGCTTTCAGGTACTTCTTCTTCCCGCTTGTTTGATAGAGCGCTGATATCCCCGTATATAGCGCTGCATTTGTCCAGTCCCAGTGATGATAATGCCTTGGATGATTCCCGGGCACCGGCATGTGCTCCAGTTGCCAGTCCGCCACCTTCTCCATCTGATTCAACACTTCCTTCCGGGTGAGACCAGGTTGCAGCAGCGGCATTGAGGGGAATGTTTCCGTCCCTGTTTCCTTTACATGCTCTCTGATGCTGCACATAACAGTAGGTATTCCTTCTGATGAGGCGCTGACAACCGATACACCCTGGTTTATTTTTACTTTAATTTTTGCGCTTCCGTTGTACATCTGCATTCTGCGTGAACCATCCGCTGTACCCAGGTTGTCAATCAACTTGCCATCACCGGAAATCCCGAAACGAATCCAGTTATCAGCATCCAGGCACAGGTATCCATTTTTGTCCAGCAACAATACCCTGAGTTCAGCTGTATCATTCTTTTGACTGATCGTTTCAATCAATAGTTGCGCAGGATCTTCCCACTCCTGCAACATGTAGTTAACCTTTATTTCATCGGTAACTGTGGTGCCTCCTTTCGTTGCAATGACCTTCAGGTTGTTTTCACCTTCATTGAATTCAACAATCCATCGCAAGCCAGCAGCCGGAAAATTCTGGCTGTCTCTTTCCCGGGTACCCTGGCTTATGCCATTCAGAAATAGTTCTGCTGAGGGACAATTTGAGTACACTTTGACCATATTCTCTCCGCCCTTTTCGCCCCACCTGGTGGTCCAGGTATGACCATAGATATGTGCCATCGGTTCCTCTGTCCAATAAGATTTGAATACGTAATAGGATTCCTTGGGAGTAAGGTCGCGCTGTACCACTCCCTTCTGGTTCACATAGGGAATAGGATTTTCAGGTCTCAAGGGCGTTGAGAAGTCTTTAAAAGGCCAGTATGCGGTACCCGTCAACCAGTCCATCTTTTCCTGCTCCTTCAGGTGCCAGTCAATCAGATTGACCGCATAGGATTCTGTCCAGTCTCCATCCATGGAAACCCTTGGCTCACCCCCGGTCATCAGGAAATCACCTGCACGCTCATCCGCTGCGCCCTGGCTCCTGACATGCTGAATACCGTTATCAGGATCCTCTGAATGTCTGCCGGCATGGTTACTTGCACCCCATTCCACGTGAAGAAAGTGATCTACTTTCTCCATCTCTTTTCTTGAAACTTCTAGATAATCAGTGTATTTTCCCCTGTACCAGCCCGCCCAGATGGATGGAGAATATACATCCACAATATCGGCACAGAATGCACATCGGCGAATCGCTGTCTTTCGGGAAGGATCCAACTTATGTGCCAGGGAGTTCAATTCCGACATGAAAGCTATGATTTTCTTCTTTTCGAATTCTTCAAAATCACCGGGCCAGTCATTCTCATTGCCCAGTCCCCAGATGATTACAGAAGGATGATTGTAATGCTGCGTAATCATATTGGTCAACATACTTCTTGCCTGTTCCTTGTATGCATCACCACCGAGGCCACCCCTGCACCAGGGGATCTCCTCCCACACAAGTAATCCAAGTTCATCGCACAGGTCGAGAACGATCCTGGACTGCTGGTAATGTCCGAGGCGTATAAAGTTGGTCCCGATCTCCTTCATCATCTGCATTTCAGTGCGGATCATCTCTTCTGTCATGGCTGCGCCCACCCCGGCATGGTCTTCATGCCTGTGCATCCCCCTTAAAAGCAGGCGTTTGCCGTTCAACTTAAACGGACCATCCTCAATGAATTCGAAATGACGTAACCCAAAACGCGTATCCACTGTTTGTTCCTGGCCCTTCCATGAGATGCTGGCCTGTAAGGAATATAACTGTGGATCATCGGGTGACCAGAGCGAGATATTCTCCAGGTGAAGGTGATGCGAGATGGTATTACCCTGCCTGAGATTTTGATGAAGCTCCCGTGTAACGATCTGTTTACCTCCCGGAGAAATAATGGTAAGCGCCATGGGAAGTTGCCCCTTCAAACCATCGGGGTTATAAATGGTCGCCTCAATGGTCAGGTCCGTACTATTAAGATCATCGCTCAATGTTGGAGTAATATGTACCCGGGAAATGGATACCTGTGGCACATAAAGTAGATTTACATGGCGATAGATACCGCCATAAAGATTAAAATCACTCAGGTCAGAGGGGATCATCTCGGTATCCCTTGAATTGTCTACCCTGATGAGCAAGGGGATTTTTCCCCCGAAATCATCCTTAGAATATTTACGGTGAAATTTTTTTAGCGGACCTGTCAGGTCGATCCTGAATTCATCGTAGCCACCAATGTGTTCACCCGCCTGAAATTCAGCAACAAAAACTTTTGTTTTCTGACCTGCTCCTTCGAAGTGAAGCAATGTTTTTCCTTCAACATATGGGTTATCTATCTCTATATATGTCCTATACCAGGCAGGACCCTGGTAGTACGCCTGGTCCGGATCCACGGCATCAAACGCATTATAGCAATGCGGAACAGTGACACTTTCCCATTGGGGCAGCTCTGCCGGCCTTCCGGTGCGGAGTCCCTCCCATGTACTTCCCAGGTCTCCTTTATAAAAATCCCAGCCGTTTTGCAACCGGGTGGTGGAATTGGTCTGGGAATAATTGGGCAGGAAAAAAAATACAAGAACAATACCAGCAAGACAGCTTATACTGAATGATCGTTTCTTCTTAAAATATGAAGGGATAGTGAAACCTGCTAAAATATTGACCATTGCTTACAATTTATTATGATGGGAAAGAAAAACCAGGGGGACAAAAGAAATTTAGTTTTAGAATACCGACAAAATGATTGTTCAAATTAATAAATCAATATATTTATCAGGAGCATCAATATCCCCAGGATTATTATTCCCAGGAGTATTTCGACCCATGAGTTGACTTTGATTCTTTTTAGTTTGGAAACTACTTTCACACGATTAAAAATAAAAACACTTAAAAAGCGAAAATATTCATTGGAATAACTCAATTCTGAACATCAAATATAGATTGAATCCCTGATCGTGGGATTACATTTTGTCCCAATTCATTTTGAATTTGTTCCGCTTGTTCCGCTAATCAAAGAAAATCGAAAAACCTGTCCAAATGAATGCACAGGCAAAGATTTCAAAATATGGGCTTTAAGCATTTGAAGTTTTGTGTTTACCGGGAGAGACACCAAAATGCCTTTTAAAACAGGTATTAAAATAGGAGATATTACCGAAGCCCGACATATACGCTATTTCACTGATTGTATAATTGGTGTCATCAAGCAAATTGCAGGCATACTGAAGCCGCAGGATCCGGATATATTCACTTGGGTTCTTATCGGAGATTACTTTAAACTTTCTGTAAAGCTGACTCCGGCTCATGCCTATTTCTACGAGTAGCTGATCTACTCCAAAAGCGGGATCCGATATGCGATCATTTACAATTTTATTTATTTTCTGAAGGAAGATGCCATCCTCATCTACTTTTTCATCAGCATGGAAAGAATGGGTAGCCAGACCTGAATACTTTTCCTTAAGTTTCTTACGCTGCAGGAAAAGATTACGTACCTGAACAGAAAGATATTCCGGGTCAAATGGTTTCTCCACATATGCATCAGCACCGGCTGTTTCCAAACCTTCAATTTTTTCATCTATTGCAGCTTTTGCCGTCAACAATATTACCGGAATATGACTTGTCAGATACTCCTTCTTTACGGCCTTACAAAACTCAATCCCATTCATTTCCGGCATCATGACATCGGAAATAATTATATCAGGAATGCTTTCCCTGGCCATCTGAAAGGCAATTTTTCCATTCTCCGCAATGAGCAGTTTATAGTTACTGAAATGATTGGCCAGGTAGGATGACATTTCCGGATTATCTTCAACGATTAGTATCAGTTGATTATGCACGGCTGTATCATTATACGCTTCGGTCAGGGGTAAGGAACTCGGTAATGCGTCAAGCTCCGGTCGCTCGAGGATGAAATCATTCTCCGTGGTGGATATTTCATCATCGCTGAAGGATTCCCTGGAAATCGGAATCGTTACAATAAACTTTGCACCCTTCTTCTCTTCACTCTCTACTTCAATATTGCCCCTGTGCAGATCGATCAGTCTTTTGGATAGAGACAACCCTATACCTGTACTTATATTGTCAGTACTGTCTGAAAAATACCGCTCAAAGATCCGCTTTACCTTTTCCTCTTCAATCCCCTTACCTGTATCCTGAACTTCAATCTTTGCTTTTTCGTCCTCTAATTTCAGGCTTACTTCAATAATGCCTTGTTCGGGTGTGAATTTAAATGCATTGGACAATAGATTGTATATCACTTTATCCAGTATCCCCACGTCAAACCACTGTTCTGTATTTTCCAGTGGGTTACCGGTCGACCTGTAGCGTAATTCGATCATCCTGCTATTCGCCATATCTTCAAACCCCAGGACAATCTGGCTTAAAAATTTATTCATGTTTTGCTTCTGTACCCTGAGTATCATCTTATCGTTCTCAAGTTTCCGGAAATCCATCAACTGGTTCACCTGCCGCAACATCCTGTTTACATTACTTTTCATCAATTGCAGAAGGTACTCTGACTGATGTACATATTTCCCCGAAATTAACTTGTCGAGTGGCCCGGCGATCAGGGTTAGCGGGGTTCTGAATTCATGCGAAATATTCGTAAAGAACTGAAGTCTTTTTACATTCAATTCCTTAATGCGCGCTTTTTCTGCCCGCTCCAACTTTAATTCATTCTCTTTCTCTATGCGATATCTTACGATCCGAAGCAGCATATAGAGCAATGCAGTGAGCAGAAGAAAATAGACTAACATCGCGCCCGGAGTAGCATAAAAAGGTGCCCGAACAGTAATATTTATCGAAGCCCCGGTTTCGTTCCAGACATTGTCATTATTGGATCCTTTTACATGAAATGTATATGATCCCGGATCCAGGTTCATATAAGTTGCTGTGCGGTTTCTTCCTGAATAATTCCATGTATCTTCATATCCCTCTAAAATGTATTTATAAGCGTTTTTATCAGGAATGAGGTAATTCAGGGCAACAAATTCAAAACTAAAGGAGGATTGACGGTGACTGAGCACAATTTCGCTTGTTTCGGAAATATGCTTTTCCAGTGGTGAATTCTTCTCACCAGGAACGACAGACTCATTGAACAATTTTAAGTCGGTAATAATAACAGGAGGAGCATGGGGATTCTGATTGATTTCATTCGGATGAAAGACATTAAATCCATTCACTCCGCCAAAAAATAATTCTCCTGCACTATTTTTGTAACAAGCCCCCCTGTTAAATTCATTGCTCTGAAGTCCATCAAGGTAATCAAAATGCCTCAATTCCCCGGAGTGCAAATCATAACTGTAAATACCTGTATTCGTGGAGATCCACAGCCTGCCTCCATCATCAGCTTGTAATCCGTTGATTACATAATCGTCGATCCCAATCCTGGGGTTCATCCTGTCAAAAGAGTAATCATCCTCATTAAACTTGTTGAGTCCGGAATAGGTACCAATCCAGAGCTGCTGTTGATCATCCTCACAAATCGTGATTACATAATCCCCGCTAATACTGGACGTATCTGCGGGGGAAGATTTAAATTGTTTCAACATGGACCGGACAGGATCAAACAGGTAAATGCCATACGCCCTGGTACCAATCCAAATCCTTTTTTTTGAATCGGTATACAACACGGTGACAAATGTTTCAATGTGGCGCTTGCCGGAGGAGGATGGAAATACCTCACGCGTGATATCCCGGGTCTCAAGATCCATCATATACAGCCCTGTTCTGCCACCAATAAATAATTTACCTTCTGAATTTTCTGTAATACTATATACCGAGTGTCCCTCTAAAAAATGTTTAAATTTTCCATTCCCCAGATGCAGGCTCAGTCCTCCATTGAATGTCCCCACCCAAAGATCCTGGTTTGAATCCAGAAATACCGTTTTTACGTTATTACCAGACAAACTCTCCGGGATATTTTTGTCGCGTTTATATGCTTTGAATTCAGTCGTGCCCTTTTTTAAATAATTCAACCCTCCCTGCTCCGTTCCGATCCAGGTAACATCTGAGTCTTCCTGAAAGGAACTCACTACATTATTGCTCAGGCTTTGTGGATCGTTAAAATGATGGGCGTAATGGTTGAAGTTATATTTCCTTTTATCCAGGATAGATAAACCACTCCAGGTACCGATCCAGAGTGTACCAACATTGTCTTCGAATAATGAATAAATGGAATTATGGCCAAGGCTTGAAGGATTATCCGGCTCTGTACGGTAAGCTTTCAAAATGGAATCTTCCGGATCATATGCATATAACCCGTTCTCTGTGCCAAACCACAATGCACCATCCTCTGTTTCCATGATGGTCCGGACATAATGAAAAGCGGAAGGCCAATCCACCATGTCGCGTACAGCAGAACTAAAACTGAAACCCTGGTCGAGCTCAACCATCTTTAATCCCCCGGGAGCACCCATCCACAACCTGTTTTTGCTGTCCAGGAAAAGTGGATTAATCCGCCCTCCCAAATCAGCATAAGGATCAAAGGGGAAGGTCAGCTGTGCATAGGTATTCTCTTCCGGATGGTATCGAATGAGCCTGTCCCACGTGGCAAAATAAACATAGCCCTCATTGTCTTCACAAATACTGGTGGTTCCTTTCACAGGAAAAGGAGCCTTGTTCATGACAGGATCAAAAAAGTCTGCTTCCCTGTTAAAAAAATATACCATTTGATTCGTCCCGATCCAAATGTCTCCCGAATGGTCTTCATAAATACACCGAACCGACGGGGAATGTTCCTGGTTGATATCAGAATTCAGTTCCAGATGGTACGAAGAGAAATTCCCGGTATTCAAGTCAAATCGGTTGATTCCACCATTCCCGGTTCCCACCCAGAACGTTCCGTGACTATCTTCAAGAATGGAGGTAACTGTATTATCACTGAGGCTCCCATCCACCCCGGGCTGATTCATGTATACACTAAAATCGTATCCATTATATTTATTGAGTCCTCCTCCCCGGGTACCAAACCACATGAACCCTTTTGAATCCTGGAAAATGGAAAATATTGTACTCTGCGAAAGACCATCATTTACAGATATATTGATGAAATCCTTTTGATTCTGGGCATGACTCTTTATCAAGCCCGGAACCATCAGCAACAATATTGGCAGCAGCCTTAATTTCCTTATTGAAGCATTTAACATCACGACCTAAAGTTATGAATTTTTAAATTTTATCAAATTTCAATCTGTTTCGCACTTTTTCAATTACACTTCCACGTCTCATTCAATGCAAATCTTTTACAGGCATGACATGATCATTATCGTTTTCTGGTTTGAATATATAACCGGGGATTTACACCAACGTGCCTGGAGAACACCCTCGAAAAATAGCATGGATCATTATATCCCAGTTGAAAAGCAACTTCCTTGATCCGCATAGAGCGATTGGTAAGTAGCCTGATGGCTTCCTGCATTTTAAGATTGATTAAGTATTCCATTGGTGATGAACCGGTTTTGTTTCTGAACAGCTTGGAATAATGTGATTCAGAAAGTTGTATATGTGCGGATAGTTCCTTTATGTTCAAGTTCCGCTCAATGTTGCGTTGCATATAAAGAATGGATTGGTCTACCGGATCTGTACTTGTATGTCCCTTCACTGCCCGGTAGGTATCATAATAAAAAAAAGATGCCAGCAAGCTGTTCAGACACAAATTGGCATACTCAATATTGTTTTTTGAAAAGCCCGTTTCGAGGGAGGTGAGCATTTCATTGAAAAGATTAATGCGATCACCGATACGTGCATTCAACGTGTTTTCAATGGGGATGATCTTGCAAAATTTTTCCTCGAATGCGAAACTGCGTTTACCTCCAAAATGCAACCAGTAGATCGACCAGGGGGACTTCTGTGAGGCCCAGTAGGCATGTGACTGCGCACCGGGAATAATAAAAAAATGATTGGGCTGCAGGTGGTAATTCGTTCCCTCCAGCTGAATTGTTCCCCTGCCTGCGATGCAATAGATCAGAATATGTTCATTGATTCCGTCCTTTCTTTTTCTGAAATGATTCTTTGCATATGGATAATACCCGATATCACTGACATATAAATCGCCAAACAACGCATTGCTTTTAATGGAATCAAGTTGTTTCTCAGAGAAAACCACACTCCTGTCCCGGAAAAAATTATCTTTTTTTCCATGGGTCGGAGCAAGATCACCGGCTCCGGATGTATGATGCTTGTTTAAAATTGATTTCTCCATAAAAACTGATATCTAATCATCAAATCTCCCGGATCGGCTGCCTGTCCAGGACAAAAATAGCAAAATGGTTTTGTGTGCTTTGTTTTGTATTCACTGTCAAACGTATATGTTAAGCGTAACGCTTCGGCACATTGTATCTTCTTGTATGCATTACTTGTTTCTTATCAGGCATTTAAACAACAAAGGGTGGTAGCTAAAAAATAATCGAATAGTGCAAGTTTAAATAAAATAATCTATTCATGCAGAAATTTTGGTGCGTTAAATTTGTTGGTGATCGTGGAAAATAAAATATTGATGGTATATCTTGAACGTTTTTGTAATTCATAACATTGCTGATGACAAAATTCAATACAACATATATCTTTTCCATCTCCATGGTCTCGGCGATGGGTGGCCTGCTGTTTGGGTATGACTGGGTGGTCATTGGAGGGGCCAAACCCTTCTACGAACAATTTTTCAATATTGCGGGCTCACCTGCCTTGCAGGGCTGGGCAAT
>CAYOSB010000084.1:0-14393 GCA_964406495.1 uncultured Bacteroidaceae bacterium
TGAACCTTTAGCTCGGCGAAGCCAAATTAAAATGCTCAATGATGAAGGTTTCATATTAAAAAGATTAAATGTTGGAGACAAATATATACTAAAAATAATGTTTAGCAAAATATATTTAATGTTTTTCGTTAATTATTTAATCTTATTGTTTAACTGCAAGAAGCATCTTTGCATTGAAATTTTTTAAAGAATCTACATACGCAAGATCAATAACTATTTTTTTGAAGGGTGATTTCCTAATAGTGCAAGTTGTGCCAGAGAAAAAATACTGTCCGGTCTACCCTTTCTCTGTTCCCTCAAATGCTTTATCTGCATCGGTTTGGATCACATTCGGGTGGTGCTGGTCCCTGTCGGTTACAATCTCGAATGCCCAGGCATAGGAACTGCTTCCTAAATCCCCGGGAGGTGTGATCTGCAGCCCGTCGGGTGTTATTTTCCACGCGACCTTTGCATCCGATCCAAGCAAACGAACTTTCCTGACCTGCTTCTTTTCCCAGCCTGAGGTGGCTTCAATCACAAACGGAGCAGTAGGCTCAGTACGTTTTATGGCATACAGTTTTTTTCCATTTGTTGTAAAAGACAGGTGTTCGTTTTCCTGTTCATTCTCCTTCCAGTAGCGACTTCCGTAGATCGCTTCTCCGTTGATTTTCAACCATTCACCCATGGCGCGAAGGCGTTCTTCCTGCCAGGCAGGGATCGTTCCGTCTGCCCTGGGCCCGATGTTGATCAGGAAGTTCCCGTTGCGGCTGATGACTTTTACCATTTCATGGATAACCCCCTCCACGCTTCTTTTTCTGTGCGGATAATCGGCGTCCTCTTCAGCGGCCATGTACCCATAAGAAGTGCCAAAGGTGGTGCAGCTTTGCCATTTTGGACCTGTTACTTTAAGACTTAAATTGTCCCTTTCCAGGCAACCAACGCCATCGGGCCAGTTCCTGTTCTTTCCCTTGTTGTTTACATACACAGCCTGACCATTTTCGGCCCCGTTGTTCATAAAGTCGGTGATCATCAGGCGACACTGGTCATACAGGTATTGGATTTCAGGTTTAAAAACCTTTGGAGTCACCTGTGAGTTATTCCCATCCCGGGTGAAGATCGGGATATCATCCAGCCACATCATGTCGGGCTGGTATTTATCCTGAATTTCTTTCCAACGGGCTACAAATTCATCCACCGCTTCTTTGCTGAAGCCAAAGGGACCATAGAGCAATTCAGCTTCCGGAACACGTTTGATCTCCTCAAGGATATCGGGATGTGGCTTTGCGTCGACTACATACCTCTCAGTGGTAAAAAAGCTCGTGTGCCGTTCCCGGTGATAGGAGGGAGCATATTTAATCCCCCTCTCACGTAAGGCTTCCCCAAGGTCTCCCACCAGATCACGCCTGGGGCCCATGTCAACTGCATTCCAGGGCGTAAGGTCCGAGTCCCAGTTTGCCCATCCATCATGGTGTTCTGCTGTCATCACAACATATTTGGCCCCCACCTCATCAAACAACGTTGCCCATGCATCCGGATCCCAGTGTTCAGCGGTAAACTCTGGAATAATGTCTTTATAACCAAATTCGGGTGGTTTCGCTCCATACCTTTCTTCGAGATAAGGGTAATAATGTTCCGGATCCTGATAAATCTTAGTAGGGGTCCATTCGGCATACCCCCGGTCACCCTTACGGTAACCAATGGCAGAGTAGGGTCCCCAGTGAATGAAAATCCCTATTTTACCATCATCGAACCAGGCCGGCACAGGCATTTCCTGTAAAGATTCCCAGGTGCCGTCGTAGGTTTTAAATTCTGAGGTTTTTTCTTTCCCGGAATTACATGCTCCGAGTATACCAATAGCCAGGATAAATACAATTTGTGAACGTATCATCAGAAAATACATTTTAGTTAAAGCGCTATTTTTTAGTTAGTTATTCAAGCTTATTTTCTCAAGGTAAACTCTTGCCTCACCACATAAAGATAATATAACACATAAAAATAATACAATTGGTGTTCGGGCTCCTGCTCCAAAGTTCCGGAGACAGTTTGCGAACCAAACATCAATGCTCAATCATGAGGGTTTCATTTGTTGTGGTCTCTGATACGGACATTCAATTTACAGGAACCATGGGTGCAATTCCCTTCCAGATATCAATATCCTCGATATCATTCTCTAATTGTTTCCCCGGGGTGCTTCTTCCCTCCTCAACCATTTTATTCAGCATTTGCAGAAGTTCCTGCACCACATCGGGATTCGCAGCATACAAGTTCTCCTGCTCCCTGATATCGGTTTCCATATTGTAAAGCTGAATGTCGGGCAGGCCGGATGCTGCTGCATCTGAATCTTTAGGTTCAGTCCAACCGCCTGAACCCGGGCACAATACCAGTTTCCATTCTCCTTTTCGAATGGCAAATTTTCCCCTGATCGAATGATGAATAACTGCCGGACGCATTTTTCCCTGATTCTCTCCGTATAAAGTTCCTGCATAACTGAACCCATCGACAGCCGCGTCATCCGGAAGTTCATATCCGATGATATCGGCGACCGTGGGCATAAAATCAGTGAAACACATCAATTCATGACTTTGGCTGCCTGTCTTTATTTTCGCAGGCCACCGGACTATAAACGGAACACGGTGACCGCCGTCCCATATGTCAGCTTTCGATCCTCTCAGGATCCAGGAAGAGTAATGGCCCATCTGGTTCAACGCATCCATATCGGATGCAGGTCCTGATGTTCCATTATCGCTGGTAAAAACGATCATTGTATTTTCGCGAAGACCGGCTTCATCAATTGCCTTAACGATCTGACCCACGGTATGATCAGTTTGCATGACAAAGTCTGCGTGTTCATTCAACCCACTTTTATTTTGCCATGCTTTGGTCGGCACCACCGGGCCGTGTGGAGAGGACAAGGGCACATAAAGGAAAAAGGGTGTTCCAGATTCAGCAGCTTCAGCGTGACGTTCAATATAATCTATTGCTTTGGCCTCAATGCCTGGCAGCATGGTAATAGGAGGTTTCCGGGCGATGACCCGGTTGTTTTCGCAAACGGTTTTCATATCCCGCGAATGATGGTAACCATAGAAATAATCGAACCCGTGGTCCAGGGGACCATCTTTGATCATGCTTTGAATGGGAGGTCCAATTTTATGATTTTCAGCAAGCTTTTTCCCGGTGGAAGGATCAGCATAGATGAAATTCAGGTGCCATTTGCCGACAATGCCAGTATGATATCCCATTTTTTTCAGCATTTCAGCGATAGTTAATGTTTGACTGTCAATCAAACAGGGAGCATGTCCCTGTACAACTCCACTTTGAAGCTTCGTCCGCCAGGAGTAACGTCCTGTCAGCAAACCATAACGCGTCGGAGTACAAACGGAGGAGCCGGAGTGCATGTCGGTAAAAATCATGCCTTCAGACGCCAATTGGTCAACATGTGGAGTTTCGATTTTACCTTTATCCGGATTTACATTCAGTGCGGATATCTCACCATACCCCAAATCATCGCAAAGTATAAATACAATGTTAGGCCGGGTTTCATCTATCCCTGAATTGCATGAAAAAAATATTGATGCAAAAAGTAAACAGAGCGCTGTAATTTTTATTTGTCGCATTGTTTTTCAGATCATGTTTTTACTGGAAAAATTAAACGGATTGCAAAGATTTCAACTTCTATTCTTCGATCGTTCCAAGTGCTTTCCCAATCGTAACCAACTGTTTCATGAAATCGGCAGGTATTGTACCATCAACCATTGGTGGGACATCCCATGTGATGGCTCCTCCTACTTCATTGATTTCCAAACTGTACTTAACAATCTCTTCATCCGTAAACCTGGGATCGCCCAATCCCCATGTCCTGCCCAGGTAGCTCAAAATGTGCATTTGCTTTCCGTCAATCATTCCATCATAATGATAACTCCATCGAATGCGGTCCAGATGATTAATCTCACCAGCTGTGTAATCTTCATGCGGAGTAATCGACATGATCCTCGGAAAGCGACCTGGATTAAACGTGATAATACTATTAGGATTACCTGCCCGGGCAGCCGCAGCTACAGATTCAAAATTAGGAATATCGGGATGCCTGTAATTCGTATTGGGCCGATAGCAACCATCAAACCACCACCCGGAAACTTTGTCTCCCCATCGCATTGAATACTCTCTGATGACATCCTGCCAGCGTAGCAATGCTTCAGGGTTTCGTTCAAATGCGCCGAATTTATAGTAATCACTTCTCTCAAGTGCAAATCCCTTAAGCTCTGCCTCATTCTGCCCGGGAGCATGAACAGCAATGTAAGTAATCAGTTTTATTCCATATTTATTTAAAGCATGATACAGATCTAAAATCAGATCACGGTTACTGCATCTGCTGGGTTCCTGACCGGTATACCGATCGTATGTTGCGTTTGGTGACATAAAAAATGGTGGAACGTGCCGGACGGTAATAATGAAATAACCGGCACCAACATCAGACAATTGCTTCGCAAGTTGATCACAATCAAAATGATCAATAAGTTCATTCCATTTTCCCATATCGATTACGTCCGGATCCGGAATTTCTTCAGAAACTAACGCTACGGGGGTGTAATGCAGCATCACTCCCCATTTTGCATCCTTCATCCAGGATGCCCTGTTCTGAGCAGTTAGAGGCATCAATAATATTCCAAGTAAAGTAATGATTGTCAGTTTTTTCATGCTTTCATTTGTTAATTATACGTTCAAATTAATTTAGAAAATTTCCCTTTTGTATGACAGTTTGGGCTTATAAATATAAACATTCTTGATTCAGGATGGGTCGATCCTGGAATGCTCATTTACTTATCTGAAAAATATCAGATGAATCCTATTATTATTAGATTTGTATTCTGTATCTAAAAAATAACTGGTTAATCCCGCCGCAGAGAAAATAATTTAAATTAAGCAAAATGATAGTCCTGAATTTAGCAGTCATCATTCTGATATTCGCAGCAGGTTGCAGCAGCGATTCGAAAAAAGCAAACATGTTTCATGATAACTGGGACGTCTCTCCCGAAGAGGGAGCTTTCCGTATGGACGATTGGATCGTTTGGGGCGGTTCGGTCATCAAAGCAGAAGACGGAAAATATTATATGTACGCAAGCCGCTGGCCGAAGGATCTTTCCATGCGTGCGTGGGTGACCAATTCGGAAATTGTAGTCGCGGTTTCAGATACCCCTGAAGGACCATATACCTTTCAGAAAGTAGTATTCCCGGCCAGGGGGGCAGAATATTGGGATGGAATGGCGACACATAATCCGAATATTCACTATCACGATGGTAAATACATCTTGCATTACATCGGGGTAACCTATGATTTTAAGCAGCCGGTGGATACCATCCCAACCAGGGAGATGTACGAGGAAGCCTGGAATACAAAGCGGATAGGCGTGGCGGTTTCAGATTCCCCACTGGGCCCTTTTGAACGTATGGATGAACCAGTATTATTGCCCCGAACAGATAACTGGGATGCAGCCATTATAAGCAACCCGGCGGCACATATTCATGAAGATGGTAGTGTATTGCTGGTATATAAAAGTGCTCCTGTGCCCTATCCCGAACGCAATCAGAACCGGACATTGCAATTTGGTGTTGCCCGGGCCGATCATTACCTGGGACCTTATGAAAGGGTAGCTGAAAATAACCGGATTGAATTTACCCCGATTGATACTGATGTTGAAGATCCGTATATCTGGAAAGATGGTGAGCAATATTACCTGTTGGCAAAATGTATGAACGACTCCATTACCGGGGAGGCCCAGTCAGGTTTTCTGGCCACATCAAAAGATGGAATTACCTGGAGAATCACTGACCCACCCATGGCATACAGCAGGAGCGTAGCACTCGATGATGGAACAACGGAATCAATGAAAAAGCTGGAAAGACCACAGGTACTGATCCAAAATGGACAACCCACACATGTTTTCTTTGCCTGCAGGAACCAGGAAGATAAGATTTTTAACATGGTCCGGCCACTTATTGTTAAATAAAACGAACTATCTTTGTCTGCTGGTGTTTTTTAGAAAATGAAGGCTGTTGGTTTCATACTATCCGTGGTTGTTATGATGTTCTCATTTCAACCCCTGATGTCAGACCTTGTGCATGAAAAGATTGCGCAGGAAATGATCGTGCAGGAAGGTAGTACTGATATGGCATGCTGCGAAGAACAGTCTGATTGTTGCTGCAATCCTGCCAAAGATTCAGAAGACACCAGGAGGTGTGACCCGGACCAGGGTTGCTCAGAAAAATGCCAGTGTGTCACGCATAGCCAAACGTTGAATGCCATTTCCGGAATATCACCTCAATTAGAGGTGTTTGGCATACACATTGAAACACATGAGATTTTAATCAGCCCTTATCGCCTGGTACTGCCCGTTTCCATCTGGCATCCTCCCCAGTCTTAATGATTACAGCCTATTTGTAAATGCTGCCTGAATCGCTGTGGATCCGGTAGCTTTTGCACACATTACTTCAAGCAGGATACAGCCTGAATCGCTGTGGATCCGTTCGCTTTTTTATAAAATCATTAAGACAAATCAACATGAGAAAGATTACCTTATTATTCGTGGTATTGGTAATGGGTGTTGTTACAACGAACACCCATGGGGCAAGTCAGTCAGATTCAATATATGTCTGGGTGGATGGTGCCTGCGGGATGTGCAGGGACAGAATCGAGGAAACAGCCCTGAAAGTGCGTGGTGTGGAATCTGCTGAATGGAACGGCATAAAGAAAATGTTGTCGGTCGCACACAATGATAAACTGAAAATAGATCGCCTGGAATATGCCCTGGCAAGTGTGGGACATGATACAAGGGAATACCTGGCGCCTGAAGCAGTTTACAGTGCCCTGCCAGCCTGTTGTCAATACAGAACTGTTGAAGATCACGGGCTTGGTTCGGATGAAGCAAGCACAAATGTGCCGGCTGGAAACCTGGTACAAGGAAAGGTACTGGAACGGGAAGGAGAATCGTTACAGCCACTTCCGGGTACAAATGTCTATTGGTCCGGCACCAACCAGGGTGTAACCACCGACGCCTCAGGTAATTTTGAAATAGAGCTGTCACCGGGCGCTCACTTCCTGGTCTTTTCATTTGTAGGCTATGGAAAAGACTCTGTCCATGTGCATGAGCCCACTTTCCTCGAAATCGAACTTTCCAACACCAAATCAATTGAACAGGTGGAGATCGTGTACAGGAGGGAAGCAACCCTGATCGACCTCTCCGGGGCTTTTGATGTGCAACAAATGCGGGCAAAAGAATTGATGAAGTCGGCCTGCTGCAACCTGTCGGAAAGTTTTGAGACCAATCCCAATGTGGATGCCACGGTCACTGATGCAGTGACCGGAACCCGTCAAATTGAAATGCTTGGCCTGGCTGGTCAGTATGTCCAGATCAACAGGGAAAACATGCCCCATGTACGGGGATTATCCACCCTCACCGGACTTGGATTTGTGCCAGGACCATGGATCAGCGGGATCCAGTTGAATACCGGGACCGGATCGGTCGTAAATGGTTTTGAAAGTATTACAGGGCAGATCAATGTGGAGCTCAAAAAACCCGAAACCAGCGAAAAATTGTTCCTGAATCTTTATGGAAGCACAGATGGCATGATGGAATTCAATGCCAATACAGCCACTCCTGTCAATGACAAATTTTCTACCGCACTGCTTGTCCATGGAAAATACCAACCCTTTGAGTTCGATCACAACCAGGATGGGTTCATGGACCATCCTGCAGCAACAAGCGGGATCGTGATGAACCGCTGGTCATTTGCCAATGGCAAAGGTCTGACTTCTGTATTTGGGATCAAAGGTGTGTATTCCCGCATGGAAAGCGGACAGGTGGAATATGACCATGACCTGGCATTTGAAACACAGACCCCCTGGGGCGCAGCAATCAATACCGACCGGATAGAAGCCTTCCTGAAGATCGGGCATTCATTTCCCGATCAGCCCTATTCCAGTATTGGGTTTCAGCTTTCAGGAATGTACCATAACCAGGATGCCTTTTTCGGAAGACGTAGCTACCTGGGAGAGCAGGTTTCCCTGTATGCCAACCTGGTTTATATGGGAATTTTCGGGAATACCAATCACCAGTATCGCACAGGCGCCAGCTTCCAGTTCGATGATTACAACGAAGCACTGTCAGGACAATATTTCCTGAGATCCGAAGCGATTCCCGGGGTCTTCCTCGAGTATACCTACAATTACCTCGATAAATTTACGCTTGTGTCAGGCATCAGGGGCGATTACCACATCCGTTTTGGGGCCTTCCTGACCCCTCGGATGCACATGCGCTATGCACCGGTGGAGTCGACTGTTTTCAGGGCCATGATAGGAAGGGGTCAGAAAACAGCCAATGTCCTGGCTGAAAACCTGGGGTATCTTGCATCTTCACGGGAGTTTATTTTTGAAACTTCCAATACCGGAGAAAACCTGCTTACCATGGATCCCGAGGTAGCCTGGAACAGCGGATTGAATGTCGGGCAGGAATTTACATTAGCAGGCAGGACCGGCGTGGCCAAACTGGATTATTATTATACGTGGTTCTCAGACCAGGTGATCGTCAACCTGGACCGAACCGCTGATGCGGTAATATTCCAGCAGCTGGACGGAAGGTCCTTTTCACACAGCCTGCAGGGGCAGGTGAATTATGAACTCTTCAGAAATTATGACCTGCGGCTGGCGTACCGTTTGAATGATGTGAAAATGGATATTGACGGCCAACTTCTTCAAAAAGCCATGATGCCGCGACACAGGGCTTTTATGAACATGGCCTATGAAACGAACGATAACTGGATGTTTGATATGACCGTTACCTGGCAGGGGATGAAAAGAATTCCCAATACCGGCATGAACCCGGAAGAATTTCAACTGGATAATTACTCTCCGAATTTTTTCCTCTGGAATGCACAGGTCTCGAAAACGTTCCGTGAAGTGTTTGATATATACATCGGTGCTGAGAATTTGCTGGATTACAGGCAGACAAATCCGATCATTGATGCAGCGAATCCTTTTGGTGATTACTTTGATGCCTCGCTGATCTGGGGACCGGTATTTGGAAGGAAAGTGTACGCCGGGATTCGGTTCAGGATCAGTTAAGCGGGAAAGTAAGGAACCTACTATCTCACTTAACCCTGCATTATGAACCGTAAAGCTGTCCTGTCCGTCGGTATTTGCTGAATAATCCCTCCAGGGCGTCCGGGAGACTGAATCCTGTCATGGGAAGCATCAATCAGACAGTAACCATTGAAAATTTCGAAGACACATGCGAGAATACCGCAAATGCCCCAGGTGGTAAAATTACCAGATAATTTATCTCGCAAATAGTATTGTATGCTTTTCAGGGTGGCAGATCCATCATTATCAAAAAGAATTTGTTTTAAAATGAAAAACATCTTTTAACTTTAATCGCAAATCTGTTCACTATTATTTAACAGCAACCAGTTCCATGCAGATCACCCGGAGACACATTCACGAGCATATCTATTACTATGGGCTGCTGCTCATTGCAGCAAGCCTGCCCGTTTCTGTATTTATGGTCAGTATGCTTCAGATCCTGCTTTTTGTCAATTTTCTTGCAGTAGGCAGGTACCGTGAGAAGTGGGAACGCATAGCCAGGAACAGGGCACTCCAGGTATTGGTGCTATTTTTCCTTGTACATGTGGTGGGATTGCTGTGGACCGAAAACCTGGCTTTCGGACTGAAGCTCATGAAGATCAAGCTTCCGATGCTGATACTTCCCGTAATCATTGCTGCTTCACCCCCACTGGGAATGGCACGCATTCGCAATATACTTCACCTTTTTTCTCTGTCTGTGCTGCTTACATCAATTATTTCGATATTGAAACTTGCAGGTTGGTTCCAGGGAGAGATCCTTGGATACAGGGAACTGAGCCCTTTTGTTCATCATTTGCGATACGCAGTGATGCTTGTAACAGCCATGCTTTTTGCCATTTACTTTCTCTTTTTTGACCCCCATCCGGAGAAAATGATCCGCCGCCTGATGTATATACTTATTCTCATCTGGCTCCCGGTTTTCTCACTGGCCCTGAAATCCCTCACCGGGATATTGGTAATGGGATCACTGGGATTTTTAATCCTTTTGCGCGTTGTATTTCATATAAAGAAACCAGTCATTCGTTTCCTGGCCTTCGTTCCCCTGGTCATGCTGCCACTGGGTTCCCTGTTGTATGTTAATTATGCCATTGAAAAGTTTTATTCATTCGAAGAATTGGTGCCATCGGAACTGGAAAGTCACACTGCTGAAGGAAATCCCTATGTTCACAAACCGAAGCGGAGAGAGGTGGAAAATGGCCACTACGTATGGATTTATTTAAGCGACAAAGAACTTGAAAGAGAATGGAACAGGGTCAGCGATATCAGTTACAATGGTCGCAACCTGCAAGGAGAAAAAATGAGGTATACCATCATCAGGTACCTTACTTCCAAAGGGCTGCGAAAAGACGCTGCCGGATTCAGACAGTTGACAGAGGATGATATAAGGGCCATTGAGCAGGGGAAGGCGAACCATATCTACTTAAATTATTTCAGCCTGTATCCCCGCATTTATGAGGTAATCTGGGAGTTTTACAGTTACAAGCTGGGGTATGAACCCAACGGGAAATCCATTCTTCAGAGATATTTATACCTCCAGTCGGGTTGGGCTGTAGCCAGTGACAACTTACTCATTGGGGTAGGTACCGGTGATGAACTGTTGGAACTTGGTAAATATTACAAGGCTGTGGATTCTCCTCTTTCCATGACGGAAAGACGGGGACCGCACAATGAGTTCCTTTCAGCAATTATCACCCTGGGAATACCGGGATTCATTGTTTTTATGAGCGCCCTGGTCCTTCCGCTTTTCCTGGCCCGCAAACAATCGTCTTATATGGCCACGGGATTCCTGCTATTGATCCTTATATCCATGCTTACCAGCGGCACCCTCAGCAGTTCCACCGGGGCATCGTTGACAGGACTGTTTTATTCACTGTTTCTTTTCGGACCATCCTTCCCGTGGCTCCGCAAAAAAGGTCAGGAATGATAACAACTCAACAAAACAATCAACCCTGCATCATGTAACGCAGGGCTGATGTATACATTGCCGGTTCATAACCGGACCTTCACGAGGCGATCCGAACTACAGTAGTTGCAGCTCCTTTTGCCATTTCTCCGATGAACCTTTAGCTCGACGAAGCCAAATATTTATGGCCAATAATGAGCATCTCACTGTACCAGGAATTTTTCCTGCATGCTGTGATCACCAACATCGATCCTGATCAAATATGTCCCACGTTCGAGTCTGCCCAGGTCTATGCTCATTTCTGCCCCTTCAATGCTTGAACTGATCCTTGACCTGCCTTGCAGATCAAATATTTCTATTGCAGCTGGTCCTGTAACACCCTCTATATATAAAATCTCATGGGCCGGGTTTGGATACACGGACCATGTTTTTTCAGCATACCTGGAAACGGCAGTGGTCAAATCAATAGCAATCTTTTTCAGCCTGTCATTGATACCGAGGTTCAGTGTCAACTGTCCGGGATGGTTGACCGGTATGCGCATGATCGCTGTCTCTTCACCTGGAGGGTATGCTGTACACAGACCAACCTTGTAGGTTTCTCCATTCATATTCACTGCTGTCAGATGCTCCTCTAGCAGGAAAGTCGGGGTCCCAAGAAAGTCCCCACCATGTTGAGCGGTAACATTCAGGCCTACCAGGGTGCCACTGGAATAAAAGATCAGCTCCTTTCCTACCTGTTCCACCCTGACATCTGCATCATATAAGGTTTTCAGGGCGGTGCCCGTGAAACTTTCTATCCCCGCAGAATACTGCAGGATCAACCCTGCATCATAGGCAGTGATACCGCCCTGTCCATCGATGTTGGCGGTACTGTCTCGCCACGGCTCCCATGGAAGGGGGTCTGCCTCCGGGATCGGATCCAGGCCCACAGAATGTTGCAAGGCAAGTGCGGCGTCATAAGCCTGTACTACGCCATCATCATTGACATCCCCGGGTCTGATCGGAATGATGTCAAATGTGCTGCCTTCGGTCGGGGCAGCCACCACAGGGTTACCATTCATGTCTGTACCGTTAGAAAATGAAACATTCACCGTTCCCCCGGCACGCGGAATAAAATAGAGATAGCTGTACTCCGTAGCGCTCACCCTTACCATCTCAAGCGCTGTCTCTGTAACGGCCCCGGACATCTCCAGGTGGACTGGAGTTGCCGGATCCATCTCCTCGCTGAAGGCGGCTGTGATCTGCAGTACATCTGAAAGCCGGTTGATCGTATCGCTGTAAGTGATACTTGCCGCGGGCGGTGTTGATTCAGAAACCAGCACGGTACCGCTGTACAATTCGGTCACTGAAAGGTTATTCAGGAATGCATTGGAAAGGGCAACATCAGTACTGCCCATTCCCAGGGTGGTGAACGTCAACCAAAGAATCTCTCCCGATCCGATAAGTGGATCTGTATTCATATAACTGATGGATACCTCTCCTGCCTGCGCATTGTTCTCTGCCAGTGTCCCGCCATCTGCAATGGTTCCAATCACAGATGCATATGCATATTCAAGGAGCGAAGGATCATATGCAATATCAAGCTGGAAGGAGATGATATCATCTGACGCCAACAGTTCGCTCACCAGGATGCCCAGTTGAAAGGGTTCGCCATACTCAACTGTATCGGAACCAGCATAGATCGCAAAATCACCAACCGGAGTGACCGGACCGCCCCCGGGCGAACCATTGTGTGTGCCGGGATCACAATCGGCGATGCCGGCAGGAGCAATGGTCCATTCCGAAGAAAACCATAGGGTCCCGGGACTATCTACAAATGCATCCCTGACTGCCCGTGAATCGGTGTACTCCCACGCCTCTCCGGTACCATCGGTGTTGGTCTCACCATAGATATCGTGCAAACTGCCTGTTTCATGGTTCCCTCCGATGTAGAGTGAATAAGGATCATCCCCGTTCCCTGTAAGGATCCCTGTCACAAGGTCAGGTGCAAACCCGTAATGTGACTCAAAGGCGCTGCCGCCGATCACATAAGTGCGCCCCGGGGCAACTGTTCCTGTAAGCTGAACCGTTCCCCAGGTGGTTCCGCCATTGCTCTGACGGGTCAGGTACATCACCGTGGTACCGAAATCGACCGTCTCACTGCCAGCATTAAACAGCTCGATAAAACGACCTGTATACTCATCCCCCGGATCAGCAATCTCGGAAATAAACAGTCCATCCTGTGCCTGGGCCGTAAATTGACCCGCCAGGAACATCAACATCAAGAATTTTTTAATTTTTTTCATCATTGTGTGTTGGTTTAAAGTGAATAATGTGAACATTCACTTTATGTGATGATGCACCGGATTCTCGATAAAAAATTTGGCATTATGGACCAGGCAACTTGTGTATACAGCTTGACTGCAGACTGATATGCTCTTTCTGAGGCACCGGGCCCAAAAGATTGCGGACTGTTTTTCATTGGTCTTAATTAAAATTGTGCTTCTATCAATTCCTTTTTTTTGCTGCTTGTATTTATTTTTTCATATCTTGTATCATATCGATAGCTCACACTATGCATACATTTTTTGCATACATCCTCTTATACTTGCACCACAGGTTGAATGGTGCACCAACTGTTTTTGAATACATTGTAAAATTGTAATCAGAAAAAGTCATGACCTCACCAGATCCTCTGCTAAATTTCGGCTTCGACATTGGTTCCATTTCCATTAATACAGTGGTGATGGATGCACAGAAAAACATTATTGAAGAGCGCTACGATCACTGCCAGGGCAAGCCTTTCATGAAACTCAGAACGATCCTGAAGGAATTGCTGGAGTGCTATGGTGCGGACAAATTCGGAAACCTCGGATTTACAGGTACCGGGGGCAAACTGGCTGCCGAACTGATGGGAGGGAAATACATCAACGAGGTCATTGCACAATCTACCTCTGTGGCCAGCCTGTATCCGCAGGTAAGGACGATCATAGAAATGGGAGGTGAAGATTCCAAGCTGATTTTTATGGAGGAGGCTGATGAGAGGACTTCCAGGCTGTCTGATTTTACCATGAACACCCTGTGTGCTGCAGGAACCGGTTCGTTTCTCGATCAGCAGGCGAAAAGGGTGGGCGTAACCATTGAGGATGAATTCGGTGAACTGGCACTTAAATCTGAAAATCCGCCCAGAATCGCAGGCCGCTGCTCGGTATTTGCCAAAAGCGACATGATCCACCTGCAGCAGATCGCCACCCCGGTCCACGATATCGTTGCCGGACTCTGTTTTGCCGTGGCACGGAATTTTATCTCCACGCTCGGACGGGGAAAAACCATCGAATACCCGGCTGTGTTCCAGGGAGGCGTTGCAGCCAACAAGGGCATGATCCGTGCATTCAGGGA
>CAYOSB010000085.1:0-14375 GCA_964406495.1 uncultured Bacteroidaceae bacterium
GCAATCGAAGCCTGCATTCTTCGGCTCATGGTATAATCAAGATCCCCGTTGATCGAAATATTCAGACCAATACCCCCGGATCCTTTGACACTTATCTCGGCAGCGGCTGCAGTTACCCCGACGCCTCCTCCTCCGATCAATACTCCAGCTCCGAGGCTGGCTCCGGCATAGAAATCAAAGGACGTATTCTTATAATTATTTATCATGTCAACCTGGTATGCAGCCGGCACTGCCTGTACCCTGAAAAGTTGTTTGTCAACCTCCAGGAATTCTCCATACATAATTTCAGCAAAATCTCCTGCCAGGATGGGAAGATCACCGCTGGAAATACTTACAACCAGTGTATCTTCTCCCTTGATAATACAATCAAGGTCTACCTGTTTCCCATTAATTTCAGATGGAAGCGCGATCTTCGTGGCATTATTCAGGGAGGGGATAACTGCACCAGACTCATCCCTTAGAATATAATACTTATAGATTTTACCCCCGGGCATAATATCGTTAATATGATCGTTAACACCGGAAGGATCATCGGTCATGGTAATGGTTTCTACAACCCCTGCCTGTTCAATCAGCAGTGGATGATCCGGCCAGCCAATATAGTTCCCAATCCCAAAATTATCCTTTGCCAGGAGGTAATATTCTATTGAATGATCTGCAACAAAATCAGCAGGGATTACTGCCGTAAATATATCACCACCACTGGATGTCATTTGAAGGTCATTATAAATCAATTGCCCTTCTCTCCTGTAATACAGGTAAGCTGATGCCAGGCTGTTTGTATGATCTGTAATTTCAGCTTCCACCTTTATAGATTCATCCTTCATGCAGTACCAGATTGTGTCGTGCTGAATGAACGGTGCTTCATTCGGCAGAATTGCAACCTGGTAGGGATTGAGCGTTGGCTCATCTGATGGCATCGTGGTTGTAGCCTGTCCGTCAGATGCTTCAATATAATATTCCAACCCCGGCTCCTGTGCTGCTGCAGCAGGCAAGGTTGCAGAATATATATCAGTAGATGTCTCAGTCATATTAACAGACTGGTATGCTGATTGTCCTGCAGTCCTGAAATATACCCTGGCAGACTGGACAAATGGCTCCACTTTATCCGTGATCAATGCCTCGATATTAAAAGATGTACCCTGTCCCCAGGATTGCAGGTGAAGACTTTTCGTAGCACTTGTAAGACTTATCCTGGGTGCTTTAATGGGGTGAAATGAAATAATATCGCCGGCTGTGTTCCCATCATATTCAACCTGGATCTCCAGTGTATAGAGTTCATCATAATTTAGAGAATGATCAGAACGGTATTGCACCAGGTAGGTGCTTGAGACCAGGTCGGTGATAAAATTCAAAATTTCATCAAAGGGTGAATATATATCAAATGTTTTCCCGTTGGTTGGGAATGTAATAGGGGTAAATCGATCATAAAGTGAGGATTGGGTCAGTGCAAACAGTGTTGCAGAATTATCCGTACATGCAGCCAGCGCCTCATCCACGCCTACTGCTCCCTGGGCTGGCGTCTCATCGGTAATTATGATAATTACCTTTTTCGCGCCTGGTCTGAAAGCAAATCCATTTACAGATGTTTTTATTGCAGCGTATCCAGGCTCCGTTCCTCCACTTGCAATATTTCTTGTCCAGACTTCATTTTTAAAATATTCCGGATCTTTTGTCAATATTCCGTTATCCTGGATGAGTGGTGCTCCCCCTGAAGCTCCCTGACCATAGCGGCAAAGCCCCAATGCAAAATCTACTCCTGAATTATTCAGATCGGTGACGAACTTGATCACATTATCGCTTACCGCAGCTTGCTCTCCTCCCATGCTTCCACTGTTATCCATGATGAAGACAATATCTGCGAGTCTTGCTCCCCCACTCTGACCTGGAGGTGTAATGACAACCTTATTGGTCTGGAGATCATTGTTTTCAAATATCCGGAAATTGGAAGCAGTTAACGTATTGATGCCTGTACCGAGTGTATCTACCAGCACATTGGCATAAACATCCGGGAATTTTTCACTTTCAACAGATTGAATCTGAACATTCAGATAATCTGCTACCCCTTTCCCACTCAGGGATATGCTCTTTTCCTCTGTACTGTTATAGTACACTATTAAACTCCCCTCCTGGTCGACTGCTTTTTCCGGCATCAGGGTGACTGCTATTTCCAACGAATCTCCTTCAACGATCTCGTATGAATCTCCTTTGGATTGGTCTTCCCAATCATCATATCCTTTTTTATCGGTTTCGTCAACAGGCTTTTTAAATCTGACCGGAGAAATATAATAGTCCTGATTTGTACTTACAATAGAGTCAATCCGTAATGCAGCATCACCAGGATTCTTTAAATAGATCCGCTTCGTCCTGGCATCTCTTACATACACTTCACCAAATTCAAGCGTTCCCTTTGAATCTGAGATAATGACCAGGCCGCCATCCTCTGTATCAGAAGACAACTGCTGTGGAACCAGGTCAACGGTGGATTGATCCAGTGGCCGGAAGGAATCTGCGGCAAAGGCAGCATCCGGAGTCATGAAGAGGGAAATAATCGCAAGTCTGAGCAGGAAAAGATGGAGGGTTTTCATAGGAGTAATTTTTTGGGATTTACTATTGAAGCAATAATTTATGTTTTTTCGGTCAGTTCGTCATGATAACTTTGATTAAAGAACCAAATTTTCATGTAAAGAACCATCAAATGTAAACCTGTAAAAATGAATACGTTGCAAACAGAAATATTGCTTTTTCGCAATCAGGCAACTCACTCAACAGAACAGGTACTTCATACAAAAAAAACCATACTTCATACATTAACTCTTCAAAACAAGGGGATGATTCCAAATTTTAGATAAAACGCATAAATGGAATTATTAAAGTATTCCCTTGTTTTGGGAATGCACGATAAAATTCAATGGAGCTTTATACCAGGTCTATTCATTGCATGGGATATTCTTTTACCTGCGTGTGGCTGACCTGTCTGTCACTTCAGGTGAGAAATGGATCGGCGACATGGCAGCTCGCGAACTAAAAAGTTCATTCCAACCACGGGAGCGGAATTGGATATCCAGAGGTTGTAAATTGCGTTATCAATATCCCTCAATTAGAAATTTCCTGCTCCTGCAGCACCCTTTGGGCTGCCCTGCTGCCCCGTTCAACAATCTCCCTGGCCTTGTAAAAGTCGAAGATGCCGCATCCTTCCCCCGATACCTGTACCAGGATATCGGGCGGGTACTTCTCCAGGGAGAGTAGTCCCATTTCATGGGTCATCAGTGAGATCGTCCTGTTGATGAGGTCGAGGTACCCAAGCTTATCCTCGGTTTTGGGGTGACTTTTGATTCCCAGGTATTCATACAATCCGCCCAGCTGTTTCTGAAGGAAAAACCGGTGATCCTCCTGCGCCTCTTTTGTTGCCGGTTCCTTTTCCACGCTGATGCCACCATTCACTTCTACCGCAATGACCAGCTCGTCATCCTGTCTTTGCACATGCCGCACAGGTACGTTGTCCATCACGCCGCCATCCACCAGCAGTGTTTTATTCGTTTTCACCGGCGTCAGAATACCCGGTATGGCAATGGAGGCACGGATCGCGTCATACACCTTGCCCTCCCTGAAGACCACTTCGCGCTTGTTCAGGAGATCAACGGCCACAGCAGCATAGGGAATGTCCAGGTCCTCGATGTTGCGGTCTTCCATAAACTCCTTCATCTTATTGAGCACCTTCTCCCCTTTCAGCAACCCCTGCTTGCTCAGGGTGAAATCCATCAGCCTGAATACCTTCAGCTTATCCAGCGAATAAAGCCACGCCTTGAACTCCTCCAGCTTTCCCATAGCATATACCGCACCCACCACGGAACCCATCGATGTGCCGGTCACCGACACAATCTCATAATTGCGCTTTTCCAGTTCCTCGATCACACCGATATGCGCCATCCCCCTGGCGCCGCCGCCCGATAATACCAAAGCTGCTTTTTTGCTCATCGCCTATTGAAGTATTTTAAATGTATGCCACCGTTATTTCTGTCTTATAAAAATAAACAAAATACACGGACCAGCTTACTTCAGAAGATGTCTTACCCGAAGCTCACTCGCAGCAGCGATTCAGCATGCCAGGTTCAGATAAAATACCGGAGATGCATTCAAACTCAATCTGTGGTTATACACCCCTCTGAAGCCGATGATACTTAATTCTAATTTAAATCCTGAATGAAATCGCCAACAGAGAGAATTCGCTCACTGCTTCTTTTGTTGAATAACAAGTGTTCAAAATCTCTCTTTTTGAGATGCAGATCCACGCTTTCCAACAAATTGAATACCCTGGCCTTTAATTCATCGGGGTTGTGAATATTCAGCTTCTCAGCAAGAAAAGAATAATCCGGCTGTGTCTGTGCCAGTAAAAACATAACGTCATAGAAATCCCTTCCTTTGCTGCGAGACAGCATTGCAGCCAGTTTCATTGAGCAGATCGTGCCATCCGGAGGAGCAGGAAATGGAAAATACAGGCCACAACCCTTGATATTCACCAATACCGGTTTGTATGTCATTTGCTGATCCTCACACTCAATTTTAACTAAAAAACGTTCTTCTTTATGTCCGGAGAGACCCAGGTCAAAAAGCAATTCGGGAAAATGGATGTTCCGTCGAAAGGCTGATAATTTTGCATTATCACGGTCACGTACTTCAACACGCAAGCCATCACGCCTTAAAAAGTTGACAACCTCATCTGTCATCGCCATGAATTCTTCCCTTGAAAGATCTTTGCAATCAAAATCAAGATTTTCAGAAAAACGATCAATACCTTTTACCAGGCGTAAATAAGTACCCCCTATAAAAGCCAGCTTCCTGATATACGGTGTTGTGGAAAGAAAATCCAGTATGATAAGCTGAATATATTCCTTCAGCATATATTTTTGAAATGCAGCATTTTCTCTTACTTCCCCGGGGAAAAAGCTTTTTATCAATTCCAGTTGGATCATAAATGATAGGTGCTTTTTAGCAAGTGTACTCTTTTTTGGAGTGCCTTACTTTTATATTTCGATGAATAATCCTGTAACCGCTGCAAATCGAGTTCCTCCAGTAAAAAATCCTCGTCAAGCCGCAACTCCTTCATCTCCTCTTTAGTTTTGTAAAACGGGTAGAGATAGAGGAGGTCCAGCAAAGCCTTTTCAGGTTGTGCCAGCAACAGTGATTTTCCTTCAGAAATAGCCTTCATATCATAACCAAACATCAGCTCTCTCCTCAGACTCCTGTATTGATATTCCCCTATATCGTTTTGAAAATATGCCGTTTTCAGTGAGGTGACACTTGTAATTTGTAACACCGCCTCCGGAATAATTCCATAAAATGACAGAGCCGTATGCAGACTAATATAGGAAGGGCGATAAATACGATTGGCAAAAAACAGGGAATAGTCAGGTTTGCTTCTATACTCAGGGAATGTGTAATAACCCTGCCGTAACCTGATTAACAAACCCTTTTTTGTCCATCGAACAAAATTATTCCGGTCAAAATCAGGTGCCCATGCATACACCTGGTGCGTGTTAAAACACCCCAGGTCAAACATTTTTTCTTTGAACTGCAAAAAATTCATCAACCTTTACAAGCTTCAGAAAGCTATTCTGTTTCTATTATGCATTAAATTTAATGCATTTCAGAAACAAAACAAAATATTACATACAACCTGTCGATCATTCCGATTGCGCCATTCCCCGGACGCCGCCCCGGGAAAGCATCCCGGGGAAGATTCCTCACCTGGTGATCCCGGAATGAAAGATGACCCGTTCAATACAAAAAACCAAACAGCCACAACGGGATCCGGTTCCTGAACCCGTATTCAATATCATCTGCGACCAGGAACCGGTTTTCTTCCGGCCATTCACCCAGTTGTTTTTTTCCCTTTGCCCTGCCTCCAATCTCGAACAAATACTGCTCATCCAGGATGAAATCGCCTTTTTCCGCATAGGTCACTGCATGATGAAATGACGATTGGTTTACGAAAAAAGATTCGCGCAGACTCCCCGGATCAGGTTTCCCTGAAGTAATTGTAAAGGCAATGTTCGTGTTGTTCAGCAATATCTTATCAGGTTTCTGGAGCCTTGTGATGCCTTTTGCCTTTTTGTAAACTGAATGGATCAGCTCGGCTTCTTCCAGGTAATGGATATAGGTCAGCAGCGTATTCCTGTTGATGCCCATCCGTTCCGCCAGTTTCAGGATATTCGGAATGAACGGGGCAGACTCCGCGATGATCATCAGCAGAGCCTTGAGTTTACGCGCGTACAGCACATCCACACCCCGAAGCAGTGGCAGTTCCACTTCTAGAATGTATTTGATGATTTCTTCCAGCTGCAGCGCATAATACTCCCCGGTCTGCTTGTAAAAAGGGTAATAACCCCTCTCAAGGTATTGCTCAAAGTATTTCAGCGGACGGAGCTGTGCCAGGATCGGATCTGTGACTGAAACGTGGTCCGACAGTATTTTTTTGAGTGATACCAACGAGAAACGTAAACCGGTTTCCATCTCCAGGTATTCCCTGAAAGACATTCCCTGCAGCCGGAAGATCACTGCCCTCCTGCTGAGATCAGCTCGTGCATCCAGGTTCTCCAGCATGGAGGAACCGGTAAACACCACCTGCAACCCGGCATGGTCATCGTAAATATTCTTCAGCTCCCTGGCCCAGTCGGGATACTTATGTACCTCATCCAGGAACAACCGCTTCCCCCCGTACTTCACAAACTGGTCAGCAAGCAAACCCAGGGAATTTGATGCGAACCAGATGTCATCCAGGCTCACATACAAAACATCTTCTGATATGGGAAAATGCTTTTTGATATACTGAAGCATCAACGTCGTTTTCCCGACTCCCCTGCTCCCTTTGATGCCCACGAGACGCTGTCCCCAGGGGATCCCATCCATTGCCTGGCGCGTAAATTCCAACGATATCTGCTGGACCTTTTTCCGGTGCTTTTCAAATAAAATATCCATTTTTGATTGCTCTATAAAGCAAATATAAGCACTTTTTGCTTATTATATTAAACATTTCATTGATTTTTATGCTTAATTTATTAAGCATATTAATGGATATTTGCTAATTATCGTAATGTGGTATATTCTTCACGACAAAAAAGCGGGATCCACTATCCGTGGAGTTTAAAGGAAAGCTGCTGATGACTGAATAGGATCACGTATTTTTACGTGTCGTATAAATACGAAATGTCAGCGGATTTCTTAAACATATATACACATCAAATACCGGAGCATGCTTAGGGAATCAGTCCGTGGTCACACACCCGTCGGATGCCGAGGCTACCGTGTTCCTGTATTTCTTCAATATCCCGGGAGGCAGCGCATTTTCAGGCTGCTTCCATACCTTCCTGCGGGCCGATATCTCCTGGTCTGAAAGGTCCACTTTGATACTGTTGCTGTTGATGTCGATGGTGATCATATCCCCATCTTTTACCAGGCCGATTACCCCGCCTTCATACGCCTCAGGTGAAATGTGCCCCACCACGAAACCATGCGAACCGCCTGAGAAGCGTCCGTCGGTAATCAGCGCCACTTCCTTCCCCAGACCTGCACCCATAACCGCTCCGGTGGGCTTGAGCATCTCGGGCATCCCGGGGGCGCCTTTGGGACCGCTGTAGCGGATCACGATGACCTCCCCGGGCTGCACTTTCGTACGGATCCCTTCGATGGCATCGAATTCATTGTCGAATACGCGGGCCGGACCTTTGAACATATCGCCTTCCTTACCAGTGATCTTTGCCACGGCCCCCTGCTCCGCAAGATTCCCGTATAACACCTGGATGTGCCCGTTCTTCTTCAGGGGCTGCTCCTTTTTGCTGATGATCTTTTGATCGCCGGCCAGGTCAGGCACTTTTTCAAGGTTCTCCCCGATGGTCCGCCCGGTCACGGTCAGGCAATTGCCATCTAAAAATCCCTCCTTCAGCAGGTATTTCATCACCCCGGGAATCCCGCCGATATTGTGCAGGTCCTCCATGAGGAATGCCCCGCTGGGTTTCAGATCAGCCAGCAGGGGGGTGCAGTTGCTGATCTCCTGGAAATCGTCGATGGTCAGCGGCACTTCCACCGATTTTGCCATGGCAAGCAGGTGAATCACCGCATTGGTGGATCCGCCAAGGGCCATGATCAGCGTAATGGCATTTTCAAACGCGGCCCGGGTCATGATATCGCGCGGTTTGATATCCTCCACGAGCAGATGCCTGATGGCTTCGGCAAGCAGTTTCGGTTCCTCGTTTTTCTGCGGGCTCACGGCAGGATTCGATGAAGTATAAGGCAGGCTCATGCCCATGCATTCGATGGCGGCTGCCATGGTATTGGCCGTATACATGCCCCCGCAGGCACCGGCCCCCGGAATGCAGTGCCGGATGATGCCCTTGTAATCCTCATCCGAGATCTTTCCCCGAATACGTTCGCCATACGCTTCGAATGCCGATACAATGTTCAGGTCCTGGTTTTTCCACTGTCCCTTTTTCACCGTTCCCCCGTACATCATAATGGCTGGACGGTTCAGCCTGCCCAGCGCGATCATGGCACCCGGCATGTTTTTGTCGCACCCGACAATGGGGATCACGGCGTCGTAGAACTGGGCACTGACCACCGTCTCGATCGAGTCGGCGATCACCTCACGCGAGGTGAGGGAGTATTTCATTCCCTCTGTACCATTGGTGATCCCGTCGCTTACCCCGATGGTATGGAAGATCAGCCCGTACAGGTCCTCCTGCACATCCACTTCCCTTTTCACCAGCCTGGCCAGGTCGTTCAGGTGCATGTTGCACGGATTCCCCTGGAACCCTGTGCTCACGATGCCCACCTGGGCCTTCTGCTGGTCCTCTTCACTCATCCCGATCGCATGCAGCATCGCCTGTGCGGCAGGCAGACTCTCGTCCTGCGTGATCGTTTTACTGTATTTGTTGATTTGGTTGTTCATGGTTTTTAATTTTAAATTAAAATTATTTCAAGCTTGTCCACTGAATCCCTTAGCACTGACACCCTTGATGATAGTCAGCCTTCCAAAAGCCATTCCTGAATTTTTTGAGGCGTAGCATACTCGGGAAACAACTTTACTTTATCAGATTCTGCCGGATTAAACAAAAACTTTTCGATTTCCCTGGTCTTGTCATTCCAGTCCGTTTTTTCCAGCACCGGACCAATCAGTTCCAGGTATGATTCAGGACCCGTGTATTTTGTTTGCATACGACCGTATTCCAACCGGGCAGCAATATATTTGGTGTCCGGTCTGACAGTTTTGGTCAATTCAACAATATCGTAAAAATCCCGGCCTTTCGATCGCTCAAGGATCGAGCACATTTTGGTAGCCAGGATCATGCTGTCAGGAGCACATTTTACAGGTACGAACACATCAAACCTGTTTAAAACCTTCATCTCGGGTGTATAGGACCAGGTACCAAATTCGTGTTTTTGTGCATCCAGTTTGATAAAAAACTTACGCCCGGGTGTGTCTTTCAGACCGGCACGTTCAAGAATACCAGGGAAATTTATAAAACGGGTCTGTACTTCCTGGTCCCTCAATTTTTTATCCATGTCAATCTCTGCATGTATGTTCATTTTCCTGAAAGATTCCACAACGGATTCACACAATGCGAGGTGGTCTTTTCCTCTATAATCTGCCACCAGGTCAAAGTCCAGGTCATCTGAAAAACGCCTGAAACCATTCATCAATCTTAGTTTTGTTCCCCCGATAAACACCAATTGGTCCGCAAATGGTCCCCTGCTGATAAATTCCAGGATCTTCGTCTGCAGGTATTCCTTGACCATGGACCGGTATGCCGTGATCCCTGACAATTGCGGATCAAACTCCTTTCTTATTTCATCAAGATGCAGCATGGTAAAATATCTTCATCAATTTCTTAACTCTTTCTGCAAGGGCTTTGTTCTGCGCAGCCTCCAGGTAATTCCACATACGGTCCGGATCCAGGTGTTCGCGGAGTACCGGCTCGCTGAATCGCAATTCCTTTATCGATGCATACGTCGCGTATTCTGTTCTGAAATAGAAGAAATCAACGATTGCCTTCTCCAGGTTGGCAATTCTTACCTTCCTTTTGTTCATGCTGGTCTCCAAAAGCAAATATCCGGTGAATATATCATTACGCAGGGATGAATACGAATAGGTATGGCCATGGATCTCCAACCGCAACGGGCGGTTTGTTGTCACGGAAGTCGTCATAAACACTCCCTCCGGAATGACATCGTGGTAGGCAAGCGCAGTCTCCAGGCTGATGTAGGACGGACCATGCACAAGGTTGGCCGTTAGCCAGGTGCTGTATGGATCATCCAGGAAACCAGGAAGACAGTACCATGTGTTGCGGAGCTTCATAATATACCCCTTCGATTGCCACTCAAACAATCTCCGCTTGTCAAGCCCGGGATACATTTTTTCAATATCGGAAACAGAGAAGATCCCGAAAGGTTTCATTTTTTCTATGAAATCAAACACAATCATTTTGCAAATTTACGTTATTTTTAACATATTCCTGCAATATAATACACATTATTATCTGTCCGGAATACGACATGGATTTAGAAGGTCATGGCAGTTGTCACCTACCAGAATGATTTTCCTGCATTCATGGCAAACACGATGTCAATTAATGGAACAGACGTTACGCATTCACCTGTTCATGCTTTTCAATAAACCCCGGGTCAATATCGATACCAAGTCCCGGGCCTGTCGGCACGGCGATCTTCCCGTCCTCCACTTTCAGCGATGAGGTGGGGCAATCAAACGGGACATGGGTGCGGTACCCCTTGAATTCGTGGTGTTCCCCTGCATTGGGCAGCACGGAAACGAAATGGGTATTGTAAATGTAGCCCAGGGCACCTCCCGACATGTGCGGAATACAGGTCTTCCCCAGTGCATCGGCCATGCGTGCCACCCGCATGGAGCGAATAAACCCACCGAAATAATAATTGTCGGGCTGCACGATTTCAAGTCCCTCATTGGCCAGCAACCACCTGAAATTGTAATAGCTGTGGTCCTGTTCACCATTTGCCACCGGGAGCGTGAGCGCATCGGCCACTTTTTTGATCTCCAGGAAATGATCGAACCTGACCGGCTCCTCGAAATAGACGTAGTTGTTTTCCTCCAGGATCCTTCCCATGCGGATCGCCCCTTCTGCATCATAGTACCCGTTCGAGTCGGCATACAGGCTCCAGTCGCCACCGTAATGTTCCCTGACCATCGGCACCAGTTGTTCCGATTTCCCCGGAAGCCCGGGATCATGAATGTCGCGGCTTCCCGCAAACAGGTATCCCACCTTTATTTTAATGGCTTTTGCGTCATATTGGGCCACGGTCTCCAGGATTTTCTCAAAATGCTCCTCCAGCGGTCGCTCCCGGAATTCTGTCGCCACGTATACCCCGACCCTCTCATTGTGCAGGTCCCCCACCAACTGTCCCATGGGCAGCCCGGCGATCTTTCCCATCATATCCAGGATGGCAAACTCGATGGTGGCCAGCGGGATCCCCAGCGGAATGCCGCCGTACCTGAAATTGAAATGGAAATGGAAGATCTTTTCCACGATCAGGTCCAGCTCACGGGCATCCTGTCCGATGAAATAGGGTTGCACCTTGTGCAGGAAAATAGGCACCAGGAAACGCATGTCGTTG
The DNA here is from genome assembly GCA_964406495.1 of uncultured Bacteroidaceae bacterium. Taxonomy (GTDB): domain Bacteria; phylum Bacteroidota; class Bacteroidia; order Bacteroidales; genus M55B112. The sequence continues at coordinate 11,644 of CAYOSB010000085.1, forward strand.
TGTGCAACAGAGATTCCTTCCGCGCCATCTTCCGACCGGACACGGCAGATGTAGCTGTTTTCATACTGCAATAGTTCCACCGAAACGATGATAACCGGCGCGGCAAATAACTCTTTTTTGAATACTGGTTGTTGCAGGATTTCGCCCTGGCGCCTGTAACGCTCCCCGGCCGCCTGGTCAACGTTTGAAGTATTGCTGCAAGATGCCAGCGGAGCCATGGTTGCTGCCATTCCGCCCAGGGTGGCAGACTGGAAGAAAGTACGTCGTTTCATTTCGCGTTGTTTTCAATAAAGGTACGTTTTTTACCACTTTAGCCGAATTTTTCATCAATTAGCCGGATTATTCATCATTCGGCCGCATATTTTACCTCTTTATGTGCATTTTTACCGCCGTAGCAGTAATATTCCTCTTTCGGCCGCAGCCTCCATGCCTTTATGTACCTATTTACCGCTATAGTGGTAATATTTAGCTAATTGCTATGATTTTACACTCAAAATGCATATATTTACCGCCATAACAGTAAAAACATGCCTGAATTGAAGGAAATAGCAACCGTGATCAGGATGCACCGGAAGGCGGCAAATCTTACCCAGGCGCAATTGGCCGAACTGGCCGGCGTTGGAAAAACTGTCGTGTTCGACATTGAAAAAGGAAAAGAAACTGTAAAACTCCTGACACTGAAAAAAATATTAAAGGTATTAAACATTGAGATCCAATTGAGAAGTCCGCTACTCGATCAACAGCATTTTACAGATGAGAAAAGCTAAAGTATATGTAAAGGGGATGGAAGCCGGTATTCTTTCGGAAGAAAACAAAGGTACCGCCTATACATTTGAATATCATGATGGATATAATGGTCCGGAGGTATCGCGCACCATGTTGCCGACCCAGAAGAAGTATACCTACAGTGGATTTCCGCCTTTTTTTGAAGGATTGCTTCCCGAAGGCATTCAACTGGAGGGTCTGCTCAAACTCAATAAAATTGACAGGAACGACCTGTTTGCGCAACTCATGGCGGTGGGTGACGACATGGTTGGTGCGGTCACCGTAAAGGAGGTGTTTGAATGAACAGATGTCCGGTCACATACGAACCCTGCGGGGACAATCTTTACAGTGAGAAAGGCCTGAAACTGCTGTCGCCGGGACTTTCCCGGTTACACCCCCTGGAACTTACGGCTGAAGAACAGAGAAAGGAAGCTTTCCACCGCAGTAAAAAAATGTCTGTCCAGGGCATTCAACCCAAATTAAGCGCTGTATTAAAGATCAAAGAAGGGAAATTTGAAATTGTAGATCGTTATGGCAGATACCTGCTGAAACCACAACACCGCATCTATCCCCAGATGCCGGAAAATGAAGATCTGACCATGCGATTGGCGAAAACAGCAGGCCTGGATGTCCCTGTCCATGGGATGATCTGGGGAAAAGACCATGCATTGACCTACTTCATTAAAAGATTTGACAGAAAGGGCCAGAAGGATAAGGTCCCGGTTGAAGATTTTGCACAGCTGGCAGGATTAAGCCGGGATACGAAGTACGATTACAGCATGGAAAAAGTCGTCGGGCTGATCAACGCGCATTGTACCTTTCCCGCAATAGAAAAGTTAAAACTGCTGAAACTGGTGCTGTTCTGTTTTGTCACGGGGAACGAAGACATGCACCTGAAAAATTTTTCGATCATCAATCGAGATGGAATAATTGAATTATCTCCCTGTTATGATCTGATAAACACCACCATTGAACTGGAAAATGCATCAGAGGAAATAGCACTTACACTTAAAGGAAAAAAGAGGAACCTGACAAAACAGATGCTGACAACCTATTTTGGCGGCGAAAGATGCGAGTTGAACAACAGGGTGATCACTTCGACAGTGGAAAAAATCTTACAGGTCCGTCCTTTATGGATGAATAAAATAGCGCGTTCATTCCTCTCAGAGGAAATGAAGGAAAAGTACATCGAAGTTGTGGAATCACGATTCAAAAGACTGGATATCTGATTTTAATTTCCGGGATAAACCCCTTTCCATCGCTTGTAAAGTTTGTCAAAGCTGACCTATCCCGGATTAAAATGATCCAGATTGTAATTGGATAATTACGGTTTATACATTAACCGTTTTTACAGTATTTCTGATCTTTTCATTAACCGGTTCGTCAAGATATCATTCTCCATATTTTCGAGGCGTACCTTGCCCTGGACGGAATAGAAACAGGGTATCAAAATGATATCCCGCTCTGGCTGTTTGGATTTTTATATTAAAATTTGTCATTTGACAGCAAGGTATTTCTGCTGATACCAGGAAGGAATCTCCGGCTGAATGATTATTTTAGACTCGAAAACCAGGAGACTGCAATCGAATTTCATAAACAGGCATTCGGGGAGTATGAAATCAACAGTAACAAATCAACAGAAACGAATCAACAGCAACGAATCAATAGCAACAAATCAACAGTAACGAATCAACAGTAACGAATTAAATTTTTTCGAATGGCAAAGACAGCTGCGGTACAGGAAAAAATTGAGTCCACATTCAGGCAACAGGTACAAAACGATAAAAAGGTTGAGAATGCATACCTGCTTGTGCATTCCGGCAAATCGGGGATTGACCTCAATATTGCCGAAGGTAAAACAGGAGATTTCCAGGCGCGCCCGGAGCAAGCGAACCACCTTGCTTCCGTAGGCAAATTGTTTACAGCTACCCTGGTGGGTATGCTGCACGACAAGGGGATGTTGTCCT
>CAYOSB010000086.1:0-14217 GCA_964406495.1 uncultured Bacteroidaceae bacterium
CTGGCTGTCGGTTTCATCCGCCCCCATGTTCCGTGGCTTGTCCCCCCCAAATGGTTCGACATGTATTCATCCATGGAGATGGTTCGTCCTCCATATAACCCGGATGATTTTAGCGATATTCCTGAAATGGGACAGCGTGTTGCAGCCTCACCGCAAATGCCCACCACTGAATACCTCATTGAAAAGGGACAATGGGAGGATGTGATCCGGGCCTACCTGGCCTGCATAACATTTGTTGATGCGCAGATCGGAAGGGTACTGGATGCACTGGAAGGGTCAGCATATGCTGAAAACACCATCGTCGTGCTCTGGGGCGATCATGGCTACCACCTGGGAGAGAAGAACAGGTTTGCCAAACAGGCATTGTGGGAGCGTGATACACGCGTGCCCCTGGTGATCCGGCAGCCGGGCGCAACCGGAGAAACATGCAATGCCCCGGTTGAACTGATCGACCTGTATCCAACGTTGATTGACCTTGCCGGACTGCCTCCGAACCCGATGAATGAAGGAAACTCCATGCGGCCCCTGCTGGAGAATCCATCCACTCCATGGAAACAGCCTGCCCTGTCATTTTATGGCATCGGCAATGTTTCGGTTCGTGATGAAAGGTACCGGCTGATTCAGTACGAGGACGGCTCACAGGAATTCTATGATATGCAAAAAGACCCCAATGAATGGAACAACCTGGCGCATCAACGAAAATACAGGGGCAAAATCAAACGCCTGTTACATTCTGTTCCGGAAGAATGGGCCGCCAATTCACCCTATTCAACCTACAATTGGAATGAATATTTCAGGAATAAAACCGGCAAATAGGACCGGATGAACATAGCTTTATTTGGCAAAACAATGGTAAATATAGGTTTTATTTGCGCCAGTGGGAGCACTAAGAAAATACTTGGAAGGAAGCTCAATGAGATGCCTCTGTTTGAAAAATAAAATGGGATCCTTTTGCCCCCTGCAACCTGGATAAATGTTGCTGGCGATAATCTGTATTTTAAACAGGATTTACTTATTAATTGATTACTTACATCCACAATCACAGTTGGTGAAGTTGGGCTTGGGAAGTGTCCATGAGGTGGCACCCCATGAAAATCGTGAACACTTGGTCACATTCATGACATTCCAATTTGATAGGTCTTGATTGAATGATTAAGCATTAAAAAACATTAAATTCATATTATTTACGCTAGTCACATCCCTTTTTGAAATGTCTTGATTAAAGGCAGTTGCGTCAAAAAACATAGCATACATATCAGTTACATTGCTTACATCCCATTTGCCAATATCCTGATTGAAAGATGAGGTTTGGGAAAACATCTGCCTCATAGTTGTTACCTTGCTGACATCCCAGCTAGAAATGTTCTGATTGAAATCCTCATTTCTGTAAAACAAATCATACATATTGGTAACTAACGTTGTAACAACATCAGACACATCCTCCCCACCTTCCACCATTTCATAAAGCATGGCACTGTCCACAATAGTATAGGTTACGCCATGAAGTATATCTGTATCACCAGCCTGTGCATCTTCAAAGGCCTTTATGGTTACACCGTTTGCATCTAGATAGACAAGACCATTTTCACCTTCGACAATGGGAGGGTCTTTTTCACAAGATGCAGAGAAAAGAACAAGGCTAAAGATTGTTAGAATGAGCAGTCTGATGGTTTTCATAATTGTTGGAGTATTCAATTATTTCTAAAGCTAAAAATTTTTCAGCTAGTATAAAGATAACCTCCCCAAAACGAGATTTAAAGTTTCAAAAACGCTGCCTAACTGATGAAATATATCCCCTTAGGTCTTTTGTGGAAATCGTCTTTGATTTCCTAAAATCATTATGAAGATCTTCTTTTTAAACTCTACATCTTACCTTTTCATACAAAATCACTATCCCTTCATACAATAACTCAAATTAAGTGAAACGTTTTTCACGATCATTCGTAAATTTTTCAGAATATGAAGAGGCTATTATTTTTATAGGATTCAAGAGGATGAAACGCAAGGTGATAATAATTGAAACTGTATTAAACTTAGAATAATTGTTGGGAATTGAAGCAGTAATAGCTTTTTCCTATTAGGCTGAATAAAACTGATTAGGATTAGGATTCTTAAAAAAAATAAATAGAAAATATTTCAACACATAAAAACTAAGCTATGAACAAAGTCATAATTACTCTAATCTTTATATTTAATGGATTAATATTGTTTTCTCAAAAGGAATACTATTATTGTGATTCAATTATTTCATTCACTTATAATACTAATGATGACTCTACATGCATCGAAAAGTCTTTCTCATATTACAATGTTCATGGTGAAATCATATATAGTGAAAAATATATTGATGGTATCGAAAGTAGCAGAAGTGAATATTTATATGACTCAGATAGTGTCTTGTTGAACAAGATTGATTATACTTGGAATAACCAATGGATTTATACTACAAAAGAGAATTACAATTATAATTCACAAGGAAGAATGATACTAGTAATTCACTACAATTGGAAAGATTCCAATTGGATTGAGAATTATAGGAGTGAATGCATATATGAGAAAGTAGACGGGGAAGTCTTTTTAACTTCAATTAATATTTATAAAGATGGTTCCATTTCTAGTACAGAAAATTATACATATGATTCAGATGGTAATTTAATAAAAAAAACCGTAGTATGGCAAGGTACTTTAGTATATACAGAGGAGCTGACTTATAATTCAGATGGGTATATTACTGAAAGTGTTTGGCATGCAGGACGAAGGGGAGAAAAATATGAATATCACTATGATTCAAACAAATATTTAGCAAAAAGAATAGTTTACGAATGGGATTCAGATCTTCAAGAATTCTTGTTGTCAAATAAAGAATTTTATTATTATGCTGGATATTACACCTCAACTGAAATCATGAATCTCTGTGAGGGTGATAGTATATTATGGGAAAATAAATACTATAATGCCGAAGGAAAATATTCAAAAAAATTTACTTCATTAATTAATCGTGATAGCATAAGAGTACTAAAGCTATTTCTCCTCCCTTCCTATCATTATTTTGAATCAGATACCATATGTGAAGGAGATTCTTTAGTTTGGCATGACCGGGTATTATCATCAGAAGGTAATCATTATGCAAACTATTCAACTTATTTTAGTTGTGACAGCTCTTTTGAAGTTGCTTTAACCATCATTTCAAATCCTGCCAATTTCACTATTACTGGTTTGAATCAAGCCGAAGAATTTCAAAATGTTATGTATTCAGTTCCGGAAAACAGTGAAGTTACATATAGATGGTTTATTGAAAATGGGAATACATCTAATTACCCATCAGCAAATACATGTGAAATTCAATGGGGTATTACAGGAATTGGTAGAATAGAATGTATTGCCGAAAATTTAAATGGATGTACCAGTGATACAAGTCTACTCGAAGTCAGTATTGGTAGTTTGGGTATCAAAACTCAACGACCTGACAATATTAGTGTTTATCCAAACCCTGTTAACAAAGGTTCTGATATTATAATTGATTGTCCTTTCTTTGAAAGTGTAAATGTTCTTACCATCACGGGTCAAATAGTCGAAACATATACATCACAAAATATTCCTACATCTAACCTTACAACAGGAATGTATTTCTTAAACGTAAGAGATTCTGACCAAAATGTAAGTCTAACAAAAGTTATCGTAAAATAATTGGATAATCTGGAACAGCATGAAATCAACGCCAACGTTCACAACATAGAACTTCAGAGTAGAGCCAACGGAAATAAGAACCCCATCTGGAATATGATTTCATCGGTCATCACCAACCTTTATGAGATGGAATTTGGAAACATCAAGGAACGTACTATGATGCATCGGTCAGTCTACGTTCAGAAAGGTGCTAAAATCAGTCGCCCCGGAGGTAGCTGTGAAAACGAGCGGCAATTCCTTTCAAAGCCGAAGAGCCAAGAAATCCTGAAATAACTTAACAAACAGAGAACCGTCAGAGAAATATGTAAAATCACATCCGCATCAAATTTGACCGCCATCAAGACCAAACGACTTGCATTAAAGAACGGCTTGCTCCAAAAGGCTGTTTAGCAGAGTTTATAATAAAAAATCCTTGGTTGTCTCTTCAAGGTCGGAATCTGTTTGGATGAACCTTTGAAAGAACGGCATACACTGTGATTCGATGCAGTTTGGGAAGAGCATCCTGATTTTGTGTTGAATGTAGTATTTCAGATGATATTCCTTGGTATAATTTACAGCAACCCAAAATGAAATTGGTTTGAATTATCAGCAGTGCTGAGAAGTAAAAATTTTGAAGTAATGTATTTGATTTTGCCTCTACAAAAAAACAAAGCCTGTTAATCAAATGATTAACAGGCTTTTATGAATGAATTATGTAGTCCGTAGGGGAATCGAATATACCTATATTCATTTTGTCGCTATTTGTTGTTATTACTCGCTTAATAGTAGATTTAACAGTTATTATAGCAAATAAGAAAAACAAGCAAAAACAAAATAAAACTAAATATAATTGCCCCCTGAATTGCCCCTTTAGTATATTTATATTAGATTTACAGTATTGGTTAATCTAAAAATATAAACTATTATTTTATGGCACACTCAACCAATTTTTACCTGAAGGATCCCACCGCTGAAAAACCGACACCCGTTTATATGCAATTTACATTTGGTTTTTCTGAAGTTAAGAACGGAAATAAGCAATACGGCCGCCTAAGGTATTACCCCGGTGAAATGATCCGCCCGGAAAACTGGAACATGGAAATGCAGAGGGCAGCGACCTCAACAGGGTCAGAAAAATACAGAGGTAAGACGCGCCGTTTTAAAAAGTACCTGGGACACCCTGAATTCAATCAGCGTATCGACAATTTTGAAACAGACGTAAAAGACGCTTACAGGAGGTTATTGAATGATGGAAAAAAACCAACTCCAGATTTGATAAGAAAAGAATTGGATTTAAAGTATGATCGTGCACCAGTTGTTATTCAGGAAACTGTGATTGAATTCCTGCAGAAATTTATTGAAAAGACAAACTATGTGCCTGGTCCGAAAGGTCAAAGGCGACCCATGACCGAAAACACAAAAAAGGTTTATAAAACTCTCCTAAAACACTTGAAGGACTTCACTCACGATACTGGCAATAAAACCGGTTTTGATACTATTGACCCATCATTTTTTGATGAATTCCTGGGCTGGCTCTTAAATGAAAAGGAGCTGAAATATGGTAGTGCAGGTAAATACATTAAGACGCTGAAAAGTATACTAAGAGCTGGTGAGAAAAAAGGCTATAAGCTAAATGATAAATACCAGCGAGAGGGTTTTGCGACACCCAGGCAAGATAGTGCAAGCATTTATCTGACAAATTCTGAAATACAAAAAATCATTGACCTGGACCTGTCACATGATAAAGAGCACGATCTGGTTCGGGATTGGTTTATAATCGGTACCAGAACGGCGTTGAGGTATGGAGACCTTAAAAGGCTTACCAGGGACAACATAGTAAAGACAGACGGGGGTGAGGTAATTGCTATGATTACCGAAAAAACAGGAGTTGAGGTATATTCACCGTTCACCGGTGAAGTAAAAAGAATTTTTGAAAAATATGACTATGATATACCTCGACCGGTTACAAATCAGCATGCAAACAGATGTTTGAAAACTATTGGCAGGCTGGCAGGTATTAAAGATTTTCTAATGTCTGACATTGACCAGGAAGGCAATAGGTTGACTGATAAGGAAGGCAATCCGCTAAGAAAATACCATCATATTACTACCCATACGGCCCGTAGGTCATGTGCAACCAACCTATTCCTGGCAAAGCATTCACTAATTTCAATAATGAAGATTACAGGCCATAAGAGCACCAAGCAATTAGAGGAATATATACGTGTGAATAGCCTGGAAAATGCCATAACACTTCAGCAGGATCCATATTATCAAAACGGCTCGCAACTAAGGAAAGTAGAATAATGCCCAATCGAAAAAAATACAAAGATCCCGAAGACCGTTTACTGGATGAATTACACACTATGTTCAAAAACCGGAATACTGGCTGCATGGTTTGCAAACATCTATTTCGGTCAACTGAAATATGGAATAAGTGCAAGGCTTTTCCGGACGGGATCCCGGAGCCGTTTCTAAACAATGAAGAGGTCCACACCAAACCTAAATACGGCCAGGCAAAGGACAACAAATTCACTTTCAAAAGCATATACGAATAGGAATATACTTTTACGTATATTATAGACAGTCAATGCAAAGGGCTTGTCTTGTATTTATTTTGCTTTTTTTGCAAGGATGAATAACTCGACCGAGTTATTAAGCCTTTTTTTCTAAGAGTTTCTCATATTGCGGCCATAAAACAATAAAATAAACTTAAAAATATGGGAAACGAATTATTGGTAACAAAAACATGGGCTGAATTTAAGGAGCTAATTGAAGAAACAATTAAAACCGCAAGCCCTAAAGCTGACCAGGCCGACAAAAATCAGCCGGTAAATACGGAGAAATTACTCACAAGGCCTCAGGCAGCGAAATTTCTAAACATTAGTTTGGTTACCCTGGACAAATGGACCAAAGAGGGAATTGTACCTGGATACCGGCTGGGTGGTAGAAAATGGTATAAAGAAAGTGAGATACTCGAAAGCCTTGAATCTATTCGGGCGCAAAAGTATGCCAGGTAGGTGATTGACGGTGTAAACATATTGTGCACCAAGACCGGAGAGGGTAAAATTCAATTGGAACGGACTTTTCAGGTAGATGAACGAACCGGCGAAATATTAAAGCATGAGGCTAAATATTGCGGGTTTCGTTTATTAGTAAATCCAACTGGAAGGCTTATTGGTAAGGGATCTATTCATAAGTACAAGAACCAGGGCAGACACAATTATGACAATTATAACTTTTCCGAATTGCTCGAGGTTATTGCTGACCTGGAAACCGATTTCGGAGTTGAGGCCGAAACGACCAAAATAACAAGACTGGAGATAGGTGTTAACATAAACCCCCACATTGCAACTGCCGACCTTTTAACGGCTATAATGCTGCACAAATCACGAGCATTTAATACAATCAGGGAGCCGGGCAAATATCACAAGTACGTCAATTACACAGAATACACCGTAAAAGCCTACGATAAAGGGCTGCAGTACGAAAGACCTGAACAGATATTCCGATTTGAAATTGTGTTAAGGAAAAGAAAATTAAGAGATGCCGGAGTGCAAACGCTGGAGGACCTGAAAACCCCCAGTATATACAATGACCTGGGGGAGCTATTAATATCTGAATTTAACAGGTGTATAATTATCGACCAGCCAGACTACAGCACCCTTTGCAACAGGGAGGCGCTTTATATTAAAGATTGGATGAATCCTAATTACACCGGGCAATTGTCTCCAGAATACATACGAAAAGGGATAAAAAAGCTGCAAGTATTTCTGGACACGAATAGCCTCAACAAATACCATAAAATCACAGAAAATTTGATAGCTAAACAAGTGTCTAAAAATCAATATGTTGAATCAAATCGTATCCCGTTTTTCACCGAGGTTAATAACCGCGTAAATTTAAAAGGTTCGTATCCCGTTTTTCACCACTTGGATAAAGAGGAAATTTTAACCCCTCAATCCTCTCCATGAAAAACCTGCCCGATTACGGGTCTGGACATTTCAATGCAGGATCCGGGATCAAAATACCTGACACCGGCTGGATTGAAGTTTCATCGGGGAATGAATCCAGATAAATACAACCAGGTTATTGTTGAATTTGGTCCATATGATACAACCCTGGAAGAGGCTGCGAATTTTGAAAGGATAGCCCACCGGATCCGAAATTATGCGTCAAATCAGTGGAGAACAATGCGAAACTTTGAACGAAGATACCAGGGCAGTTACAGCCTTTTTGGAAACGATAATCTCTACGGAGACCGGGCTCTATTGGCCCTATTGTTAAGCAACAAAAAAACAGGTACAACATGCCATTCAAACCCGGAGTAAGCGGGAACCCTGCAGGACGACCAAAGGGCCGCACTGAGACAGAAGACATTCGAAGGGCCTTCCAGGACCTCATAGAGGGTAATATTGTCAACCTTCAGGGCTGGATTGAAGAAATAGCTGAGCAGAACCCATTCAGGGCCGTAGAATTGATTATTAAGCTTTCCGGTTATGTTTTACCTCGGTTGCAGAGTGTTGAGGTAAATGAATCCCTGGCCAACCTGTCTGACACAGACGTAAAAAAGTTATCGGACCAGTTAATCCAAAAAATACAAAAAGATGAAAAATCAAAAACAGCAAAAGGAACTTCCAGAAGTGTTAAACGGCATTCTAAAAGAAACGGTTAAACAATATTCCAGGGATTACAGAATCAATGAATTGACTGACGACTGTGAGTTAAGACCAGACGGCCTCCAGGATCACGTTAATATGCTGCTGAGGCGCGAATTGGTCATAGCTGCTGACGAAGGCAATATGGATCTGTTAAATGAACTTGCGGAGTACATAAGCATGCCAATGGACTTTGTGCTTTACTCTGGAATGATGAGCGATATGAAATTGTTTCCAGAATTGAAATCAAAAAATCATGACCCCAGAATAAGTATTGTTCCATTGCCGGTAAATAAAAAGGCCTGGGAATATCTGAAGATGAAGCTGCGACATAGTCAATCAAACAGTATAAATTAAAAATTAATTATCATGAGTATGCAAAAAGAAATAGACAATTTGATTAGTGAGCTTACCGCCCTGAAACAGTATAAAGGAGACGTGAGTGAACTTGAAAAGATAATCGGTCCTGCAGCAAAAGTTGTAGCCCATTTTAACGAGGAAAAAGAGGTCCGGGCAAAGGCCATTGCTGAATGGGCACACGAAAACGATGATCTTGAAAAGACGGCAAAAAAAGCACTGGACGACATGAACGAAGGAAGCATAGGCGACAGTTTTTATTTGTAACCCAATTGTTCACATGCTACAAAACCGGAACATAAATTTACGTTCCGGTTTTTTTACTTCATTTTTACTAACTTTGAATTTATGACATATGAATTCAAACAAAGAAAACCAATGGATGAGTTTTCTACTGCCGACCACATTGATATGTTTATGGAGGTTCCTGGTAACGAGGAAATAATTATTGCGATTTACAATGATTACGTTAATAAAAAAGGTAAGGATTATGCATTGAGGGAAATGGGTATTAGCGAACAAACAATAAAGAATATGAGAGGTTTACGAGTAAAATAGTCCTATATTTGACTGTTTTTTATTGTGATTGGTTAACTTCGCACAAAAAATAAGAAAACATGGCTAATAAATGGCCGAATTTACCAAATCCGCCAGTTGTCTTGGCAATATGTGAACTACGCTATCAAGTCCCCTCAGAGTTTGATATAAATAGGTTTCTGAAAAATGAGGAACTCATACAAAGGAAGTATCCAAATAGAGTAAATAAGATTCATGGTGATATTAACTTGCCTGCATTAACCATGGGTGTTTCTACTGCACAGATATCTTCTCAACAAACAGGATATATATTTTCGAATTCAGATAAATCTCGAAAAATTACGGTTAGTACAGCAAGTTTAGTATTCAGGTTAGAAGGCGATTATCCAGGTTGGGACGAATTTAAAGAGGAAAGTATTGAAGCTGTAGATTTTTTCGCAGATATATTTGAAGAGTTAACAATAGAGCGTACTTCAATTAGATTTGTAAATCGATTTGCTTTGCCAGAAAGCGATGACCCAACAGAATATTTTAATACTGTAATAAGTGCCTCAGAAGGAGTCATAGATGATCCAGTTGATTCTTATTTCTTTAGGTATATTCAAAGAGTTCCAGATACAAATATAAAAATAATAGTGAACAATTCTCTTGAGGAAATAAAAGATGAGGTTAGCAATTTCATCTTTGATATCGATGTACTGTGTCATGAATCTTATGCGTTTGATCGTAAATATTTGTCTGAGAAACTTGAACGTATTAGATATGAAAAGAATAATGTTTTCTTTAAGAACTTAACTTCAAAAACACTTGATTTAATATCATGAAATTATCTGAGATTAAAAAATCGTTTATTCCGATAGCTATTTCCGGGATTACTATGAATTCTAATCCTGGAATTCACACCTTCTTGTATGATCAGCATGATGTTGCTGTCGAAGACAGTTTTATTAGTAGATATGTTGAAAATACTTCTTCTAACAATTATACTCAGTTACTTTCAAAGATTCAATTTAATGACTATTATAAAAAATGGGAAAGAGAAATTAGGTTTGCATCATCTCCCGATGAGATTGTAAACAATGATAATTTCATTAAAATTTGTAATCTGGGTGAATCTGCCATAGTATTTATTGCTGAAAAGTTAAAAGAACGGCCATCATATCTTGTATGGGCGTATAATAAAATTTTTGGTTTTAAAATAAGCGATGCGCCAAACACAACCATTTCAGAAGCCTCTCGACTTTGGCTAAAACACCTAAAAAGGCAAAATATTATTGAATGAGGGATGAGATTATCGATACATTTCCTGGTCTTGCTGATGATCCGAACTTTTCAATACAAAGCAAACAAGATCCAGATTATAATTGTATTGCTTGGGCTGCAATATATGATGATCGATGGATATGGCCGGTATTAAGTAATAACACTTTAGACGGTAGATTATATTGGCCTGAGGATATTAGGAATGATGATTCACCAGAAGCTTTCATAGAATTGTTTAATAGCTTCGGCTATGAACTCTGTTCAAGCAGCGACTTAGAGCATGGCTATAGAAAAATTGCTCTCTATGTTAATCCTGATACAGGAAAAATTACGCACGCAGCTCGACAGAGGAAAAATGGACTTTGGACAAGTAAATTGGGGAAAGAGCATGATATAACTCATTCAACTCCAGAATCTTTAGAATCAACAGTATATGGCAAAGTAATACAAATCATGAAGATGAAATTATAGACCATTTAGTCTTAGTTGATTTATTTTTTTTGCCCCTCAATTTGCCCCCTGAAACAAAATAAGCCTGTTAATCATTTGACTAACAGGCTTTTGTGCTTACTTAATGTAGTCCGTAGGGGAATCGAACCCCTGTTACCAGGATGAAAACCTGGCGTCCTAACCCCTAGACGAACGGACCAACTTTCAAATCCCGAAGATTTGGAGTGCAAAAATAGACGGAATTTTTAATATTTCAAAAAAAAAATAAAAAAGTTTGATTCTATACTCCTTGCCCGGTCATGGTGAGTGCTTATTTGGCATAAATGCTTTTCGGCGCAGTGATTGGAACCCAGATCCCCTATAATTTTTTTAATTCATACAGGTCCTTCCGGCGGTCTTTAAGATTCCGCACTGCACCGAATTCATGCAGTTCCCTTAACAGGTCGATATCCACGTCGGCGATAAGGATCATCTCGGTATTAGGTGTGGCTTCAGCCTTGATGCCATTGGCCGGAAATGGAAAATCACAGGGTGTGAATACCATGGACTGGGCGTACTGGATGTCCATGTTGTGCACTTTCGGGAGATTGCCTACGCTTCCTGCAATGGCTACATAACATTCATTCTCAATGGCACGGGCGCGTGCGCAACTTCTTACCCTGGTATATCCATTCTGGGTGTCTGTGAGAAATGGTACAAACAAGATGTCCACGCCTTCATCAGACAACAGGCGGCTTACCTCCGGGAATTCAATATCATAGCAAATCAATACTCCGATCTTTCCGCAGTCCGTGTCAAAGGACCTGACTTCGGTTCCGCCCTGGAGCCCCCATACCCTGTCTTCGTCTGGTGTTACATGTAATTTCTCAAAACGTTCGATGGACCCATCCCGTTTGCATAGATATCCTGCATTATAAAGCTTCCCGTCAATCACTTCAGGCATGCTTCCAGTGATGATGTTGATGTTATAGGAAATGGCCAACTCTGCAAATTTCTTCACAAGCACAGCGGTATGCTTTGCCAGCTCCCTGATGGCTTCTGACTCCTGTAAATGGTTGTTCTCTGCCATCAACGGTGCATTGAAGAACTCGGGGAACAGTGCAAAGTCGGACCGGTAGCCTGAAACCGCATCTACAAAGAACTCCGCCTGTTGCATCAGCTCTTCTGTATTTTTATAGGGGCGCATCTGCCACTGGATCAATCCAAGCCTGATGATCTTTTTCGTAACCGCTGCTTTCTTGTGTGGCTTCTCGTAATAAATGTTGTTCCATTCCAGCAAAACAGCATACTCATTAGATTCCTTATCACCCTCCAGGTACCCGGTGATGACTTTTGCAGGATGGAAATCATTGGACAGCTGGAAATCCAGCACCGGGTCGTGGATCTCCTTTACCCGTACTTTTTGAATATACTCCTTGGGAGACAGCTCTTTGGCATATTTGTGGTAGTTGGGGATGCGTCCCCCGAAAATAATTCCTTTCAGGTTTTCTCTTTCACACAATTCCTTGCGATAATCGTACAGTCGGCGCCCGAGCCGGAGTCCCCTGAATTTCGGCCGGATAAAAATATCGATGCCATACAGGTAATCCCCCTCCGGGTCATGGGTGGTAAACCTGAAATCCCCGGTGATCTCACGGTAGGAATGTTTGCTGTCGAACTTGCTGTAATCAACAACGATGGACAATGCGCACCCGGCGAATTCGCCATTGACCCTGATGGCTACCTGTCCTGCGGGAAATAAGTTTGTCAGTGCCGTAATATGATGCTCTTTCCAATATGCATTTGGCATATTTTCATAGGCCTCGATCATGGCTTCTTTCAATTCCTCGTAATCAGCCTGTTTGAGGAATTCGAGCTGAATGTTTTCTATCTTTTTCAATTCCGTATAGCAATTAACTTCCTGTTTTTTTCCTTTTTTATAACTTTTATGTACTTGTAATATTCCCCCTGGCTGGTACCTTTTTCTGCAGCCTGAAGTGCTGGACTGGCATCACTACTTCTTTCTCTGCCGGTCACGCCAGTAAGTGGCCAGGGATGACCCGGTGATGTTCATCATTGGACCGAATACAGCCGGTGCGAGCCCGATGGTGGCCACGCGGCCCATCTCAAGAGCAATTCCAGATGCCAATCCGCCGTTCTGCATTCCCACTTCAAGTGCGATGGTCCGGCACGATTTTTCATCCATCCTGAATAACCTGCAGATCCAGTAACCGAGGGTATACCCGGTGACATTATGCAGGAGACAGGCCAGGATCAGTAATAGACCAATATCAAGCAAACTGTCGCGACCTGCAGAGGTAATGACCACGATGATTACCCCAATACCGGCCATGGAAATGAACGCCAGCGCTTTATCAAGGTAATCCTTGCTCCCTTTGGCAATAGTTTTAAAGGTAATCCCGAGTGCCAGTGGAAGCAGCATGAACCATGCGAGGTCTTTTATGAATCTTATGAAGGTTTCATTGATGGTGTGGTCCTGGGTTACATAGAAGATCACATTCTTCCCGGCAATGATCAGTCCATAAACGACAAGCTGTATGATAACGCTCTTTCTTCCCTCTTTGCCGTAGGCGATCGCATTGAACATCAATCCGGCAACTATCGGGAGGATTACGATATTGATGATGCTCAGCATCATCGACCAGAAATCGATGGGAACGAACTGTCCGGCCAGTAATTTCATCAGTGAAGGCGTGATCAGCGGTGCCAGGATGGTGGCGAAGGCCGTGAGGGTAACAGACAGGGCCAGGTTGGCTTTTGCTATAAAAGACATGACATTTGAAGCCAGTCCGCTGGGAGAAGATCCCACGAGGATGATCCCGGCAGCGATCTCAGGCGGAAATCCGAACGCCGTGGCAATGGTAAATCCCACGATGGGCATGATGGTGAACTGCAATGATAACCCGATCAATACTCCGGTGGGCATCTTGACAACATTCGCAAAATCGCGGTAACTCATCTGGGACCCCATACCAAACATAATGATCTGCAGCAAGGGTACAATGGTGGCTTTCAATTCAAAATCGCCCCATTTTATAAACAAGCCCGGGTAGAACATTGCAATCGTCACAGCGGAAAAAATCATGACCGTGTATGAAAATCCCCTGAAAAATTGATGCCCCCTGATTCCAAAGGCCAGCAGCACAAAAAAGGAGATCAGGGCCGGTCCCGATATACGTTGTAATTCGAAAAGCAGGGATGAAAGGAATAGCAGCAGTGCGGCCCCTGCCAGAACTAATAAAACCTGGTATGTTCTTTTCACAAGTATATAATTTAGTTATAGTAT
>CAYOSB010000087.1:0-14208 GCA_964406495.1 uncultured Bacteroidaceae bacterium
ATTCAGAACAATATAATCATCAGGAAGTTTCGCTAACTCATGAATTACCTGCTCCTCTCCAATAGCTCCTGGTAAAAGAGTTCTTTGCGCATCTATGGTACGCTTTGTATGCTCTAAGAGCTCAATTTCCGGTGTAATTCTGCTGGTCAGTATTTCCTGCGTATGATTAGATTTATAGGCGTGTTCAATGTCGAGCAATATCTTCTTCTTTCTTAACTTCTTCACTGAACGATGAATGACTTTTGCGGCCTTTCTCTTTTGCCTTTTTATCCTTCTTTGGAATCTTAATATTCTGCAACGCACCACCAATTTTCCAAACCGGGTCCCGGGCTTCAGAACTTTTATCTCTTCTAACCTGGAAATTAAACTGATGATTCGTTGGGTAACTTCCTTTTCTTTGATTTCAATATTGTCTTCCAAAACAATCCTTGTGCTCTCGATTTCATCCTTAAGGGTTTTTATTTCACCTGCGAGTTTCGCTTCAGCAAGCTTGTGGATTTTTCTTTTTTTCGATTCATATTCTGTGAGAAACGTCTGAATATCATCCAGGGATGCGAAACCATTGATTCCTTGTGATGAGAGTTCTGATAAAAGTGATTTAAGTGCAGCTGACGTTCCGATGGTGATTGCCATAGTACATTTTCGTTGATGGGATATATAAAAGTAGTGATTTTGGATAGATTTTATAAAAAAGAAGTTCCACAATTCGAGAGCATCTGTCGCATTCTTATAAATATTCTGGTAATATGTATATTGACAGCAATAGCTTTGGTGCTTTTTACAACACTTGACAAAATTGCCACATCCTGTTCCTTAAAAGCCATCGGGGGATACCTGGTTCCGCACCAACATGAGGTCGCAATTTGCGACCTCAAGTTTTCAAATTCTACCTGATTTATTTCAAATGTTTCTTTCACTTGAAAACCATACCACTATTTCACTTTAAAAGTTATCACACCTTTATCATCAATACCGTTGCGCTCATGAAGGACCTTTTTCAATTAAAAACCCTCCCGGTTTTGGGATCGGTGGGGAGGTTGGGAATCTAAATGAGTATTCTTCGAAGTTTTCGGCATTCTTTTCAAAACGGGATCCCGGGTTTCAGTGATAACGGCTTCCAGAGGGACAATTCAATAGGAGAATCTTTCCTGGTCCTGGCAATAAACACCAGTAAAAGGACAATGTCACGAAGCTTATTTTTTAGTTTAATATATTGAAAGATATTGTAAAACAGTATAATTGCAATATATTTGCACAATTGCATTAGGTATGCAATCATGCAAAAAAGATGCAATTATTAGCATTATTTAACTATAGATATTGCAATGGAAGAACTTAAAATGTACATCAAAGAAGCATTGGGGGTTGAGATGGATATCAAAAAGATTCATCCTGACAGAACAAAGTCTCTTCCCTTGTACATTAAAGGTGAGTATACCCTTTACCAGGTCAAATTGTTTCGGCAGGATCTGATATTTGCTGAAGTAAAAGGAGCGTTTACGACGGAGCGGCTCAGGAAAAACATCCTTACAATAAAAAAAATATTTAATACGAATACAGTTGCGATAATTCGGAGTCTTGAGGCATATATAAGAAAAAGGCTCGTTGAGAAGAAGATACCTTTTATTGTACCGGGAAAACAAATGTATATGCCGGATTTACTTGTTGACCTGAAAGAGTTTGGAGTCCGGCCAAAAGAGCAACCCAAAGCGATGACTCCTGCTACGCAACTACTGGTTTTGTATCACCTTCAGAAAGAGCCTTTAGAGGAGATGAATTTTAAAAGTATTGCGGAAAAATTAAACTACGATCAAGCCACAATTACCAGGTCAGCCTACTATTTACATAATATGGAAATATGTACTCTAAAGGGAAGTAAAGAAAAATCATTGCATTTTAATCATGACAAGAAAGCATTGTGGGAAAAGGTTGAGCCATTGATGAGTTCGCCGGTAAAAAGAACGCAGTATTTCAGTGGTTATACCCACGACAAGGCGCTCTACCGGGCAAATATCAATGCTTTGGCTCATTATACTGATGTAAATGACGATGTTGTGGATTATTATGCAGTGCGACCAGGATATTTTAGGTTCCTGGGTGGTGTCAACCTGGAAAAAGCAGCATTTCTTGAGGGGAATATCTGCATTGAAGAGTGGAAATATGATCCGTACCATCTGACAGCATCTGAATTCGTTGACCCGCTCTCTCTCTACTTATGCTTTCGAAACAAGCCTGATGAACGAATTGAAATGGCGCTGGATCAGATTATTGATAATATGAAATGGTAAGAGGATTAGAGCTATTTAAGAAGCACTTTGGTGCCTTCACTGACAACTAGATAATTTTGAGAAGCTTGTTTTAATGTTAGAAAGAAAAAGGTTTTAGCGAATGAATAAAAAGAAGCGATTGCTAAAAACCTATCATCGATTTCTTGATGAATCTGGTGATACTACCTTCTTTGGTAAGCAAAAAAAGATGATCGTAGGTCGAGAGGGCGTTTCAAGATGTTTTATTCTTGGAATGGTCAAATTCAGAACAAAGCTTGAACCAATCAGAGAGCAAATCAGAGAGATGCAAAAAGCTATTGTTTCAGACGATTATTTCAAAGAAATTCCAAGTATCATTAAAAAAGTGAATCGATCAGGCTATTATTTTCATGCAAAAGATGATCTGCCTGAAGTGAGGGAAAAATTCTTCAAATATATACGTACCATTAATTGTTCGTTTGAAGCAGTTGTAGCACGGAAGATACCTGAATTATATCAGAAGAAACATCAAGAAAATGAAGCATGGTTTTATGCAGATTTATTATCTCATCTGCTTAAGAATAAACTAATAAAGCATGAGAAGATGGTGTTAAATATTGCAAGTCGTGGAAAATCAACAAAAAATAAGAATCTGGAGCTTGCTCTTATGAAAGCCAGGGAGAGATTTGAAAATAATCACCCTGAAAAGAGTGTCAAAACAAAGGTCGTATTCAACGTTATGGAACAAACCACGGATCCGCTTCTCAATGTAGCAGATTATTTCTGCTGGACTATTCAGAACGTATTTGAAAGAGGAAATGTCAGGTATTACAATTTTTTACGAGATAAAATATCGACAGTAATTGACTTATATGATTTTGAAAGTTACGGAAAAGAAAACTGGCCGAATTATTATGGCCCCCAATATCCATTAACGGCTAAAAACAGAATAAGCCCGCCTTCACACTAAGACAAGGTTTAACTTGTCAATGGCTTGTAGCCAACGTTCATGTGATGCAGACTTATTATCACAAAATTAGGAATAATTTAAACAATGTCAAATTAATTATGCAATTCATTTTCTTCCAGATATTTTTCATCTTCACTTATGTCTTTTAATCCAAGTTGACCGTCGGAACAAAATCATCTAAAACATGATGGTCAGATTATTCGGTATATTAGATCCATTATTTTAAGCAATTGAACGAACTGCCTTTCGAGCCAAACAAGGGTAAGAAATGAGTTGTGAAAGACAAAAATGACACTTGCAGAATTAATAAAATCACATTCATGGCCCAGTGTGAAATTGACGTTGGAAAAGTTGTTTCCCGATCAGGATGATCTTTGGGACGATTATGAGAGGGTGTTTTATGAATTACAGACTATATGGGTGAATGAGAGCAATGTGACAATAGCTGTACATTGGGTTCACGATGATTACGACAATACCGATTATGTTGATGTGGCGGGCTATTATACCAATCCGGCCGAACGTAAAGATCAATATTCGAATTCATTGGCAATTGAGTTCACTCAATGGCATGAATGGCTCGGGATGCCAATTGATTCAGAATCGATGGAAAATTTTAGCGGGCTTGAAATTATTGCATACTGCCTTAACGAAATGACCTATGCCGGATTTGAACAGGAAGATATTCAAGTGGAAATGGACAGGATAAAGAAGATTGCTGATGATTATGATAAAATGACGCCTGAAGAAAAAAAGAAAGATACCTACAGTTGGGATGAAGTAAAGGAACGGTTCAAAAAATCAGAGGGAGACGACAAAACCGAGGATGATGATTTATCGGTTTTAAAACTACTTAGTTGAGGTGGCCTCTTTTGAGTCATCGCAGGTTTTTTCTACTGAACCTTGAAACTAAAAATTCTCAGCCGGAATCCTTTGGATGAAATTGGGTTCTGATGATTAACGAGTGAGATGGCTTCAATGATCTCTTCGATTTCAGTCATCTGGTTTTTCCCTCCATAATAGTAATTCAATTGGAGTTATCTGATGCTGGGTTTCAAAATCAATACTTCCCTTTTCTCCGAATTACATTCCTTATCCCGCCGCTGCGCTGATGAAGGGCCTTTTTCGACCAACA
The DNA here is from genome assembly GCA_964406495.1 of uncultured Bacteroidaceae bacterium. Taxonomy (GTDB): domain Bacteria; phylum Bacteroidota; class Bacteroidia; order Bacteroidales; genus M55B112. The sequence goes on from CAYOSB010000087.1 coordinate 4,352, forward strand.
AAATACTCTAATCATAAAAGAGAATGTGTCAGACCAGGAAAAAGGGAAAAAATATAACTTTAGGATATGAAACGAACTTAAGAAAGACAGCTCGCCAGGCACACAAAGTGGTATGGCCCGTCCTGGAAAATTTTGCAGTATTCAAATAAAACTGAATGAATGAAACCCTCATCATTGGGCATAGATAGTTCAGCGGAGCAATGACAAAAGAACATGTATATATAGAACGGAGCGATCAGATACTATTATGAGGGTTCGCAGAGCACCTTTATAATATAAATATTCTGCGAGGCAACTAATTACCTTGACTAAAAACGTAGTTGATAACATATTTTAAATTAATACTATAACTTAAACATATACCCGTGAAAACAATCGTTTACTTTTATTCGCGCAAAAGCAGCAACAGATATCTGGCAAACAAAATTGCCGCTGATTTGAAATGCGAAATAGAAGAAATTAAACCACGCTTAAATGTCCATTTGCTTATGCTCATGGGAATTAATATCGGAAACACTAAGCTGAAGACCAAGGTTGAAGATTTTGACAGAGTACTACTATGCGGTCCAATCTGGATGGGAAAACTTATTGTTCCGTTAAAAAATTTTTTAAATAAGCACATCAGCAAAATCAATAAACTGATCTTTGTTACCTGTTGCGGAAGTACTTTTGACAAAAAAGACGAAAAATTCGGGCATAATCTGGTTTTCAACCAGGTGAAAAACCTTTCAGGTGAGAAATGTCAGCATTGCGAAGCATTCCCAATTACTTTGGTGCTTCCCGATGAACAAAAAGAAGATAGTGATGCTTTTATGAGAACTCATTTAAATGATGAAAATTTTAAAGGCGAAATTGTTGAGATATATGATTATTTCATCAGGAAAATACAGGCATAATTTTCCTTTCATGAAAACAGCATCAAAACTTCAATTATAATAATATTATTGATACTGATCGTTTTGAAATTATTTGTCCACTTTAAGCCAACGACCTACACGCAGTGGTAAAATGCGAAGCATTACAAATCACCTCAGCTTCCAGCCGGTGGAGATGCCACCCTATGGTATATAATCCGGGAACCAATCGGAGGGTCCGGGCATGCTTAAGATGTATCCTGTTACCCTGAAGAAGAACCGGTTGGCTTGATACTGGTAACCAGCCCGGTGCCCACAGAGAATTTGCGGTTCAGGGCATATTCATAATTCACCGATCCGAAGATGAATGTCCGCCCGGCGATTTCAACATGAAAGGAGTGGTGTCCGGCCGGGATAATGGTGCTGTATTTGTTAAGCTTTACTGTTGTGTGCCCTATCTTAGTCCGCTATTGCTTTTTCGTATGACCTTATCAGTTTATTAATTTATTTAAATACTGATTATATCGAAAAATATGTTGGTATCAGTTATGATCAGTTTCATGCCAGTTGTTTCATTGATTTTCGGAACTCCCAGACACTGCTACCGGAAAAGTATGCTGCTTCATTTATCGATATAAGTCCTTTGCCAAGCGCAAAGTAGACCAGGCGTAAGAAACGTATTGGCTTCTCCCGACTCAAATAGTTACCTGGTTCATTATTGTCTTTTTGATATCCACGCGAACGATAACTGATGTTTAGATTTCTGAAGACATACTCATTGATGATGCCTAACCTAAGTGCAGTATAGAAAATTGCTGATATTGAAATTCCCCATCTTTCCTTAATTAAAATTAATTCGTTTTCATAGAAATGAAACCGTTCAAAGTGCAGTTCCTTTGCTGCCATTTTTGAAGGATACAAGACAGTACTGGCAAAAACATGGCATAATTTTTCTTCATCCTTGTGTCCCATATCTTTTGGGAACCGGAGAGAATGATGTGCGAGTTCATGAAGTGCAGTAAATCGTTTCCGGCAATTATTTCCTTCGTATAAGTTGCTGTTAAGAACAATTACTTTTGATCCATCAACCTCAGCAGATAAACCATCGAATTTTTCCGGGCCTTCAATTTCAATGACTTTATAACCTTTGTCTTCCAGCATGGCGACTACATCTGGAATTGGATCATTGCCTAAATCCCAGTTTTCACGCAATTTTCGGGCAGCTCTCTCAGCGTCATCAGGCGTAATAATTTCTTCATTGTATTCGAAATATGATGATTTCTCATTCAATTTAAGCAGGTTCTCAAGTTCCAGGTATCTCTCAAGTTGCGTTCTGGTTTTTTCCTCGATAGCTGCCTTTTGGGTTACAGAGATTCTGGAGGAGTGCTTTCGATAATCAGGATTGTTAAGCTCAACACTTACAGTTGGTTCAGCGTAGAAATAATCTACCGGGACATTTAATACACTTGACAACTTTATCAACAAAGTGCTGTCTGGTTTCATAACTCCCTGCTCATACTTATTCAGAGATTGTTTGGACACAACGTTGCCTAAAGCATCAGCAAGCTTCTGAAGCGACATACCAGCCATTTTACGGGCAGATAATAGTCTCATTGCAAAGGTATTCTCCATTTTGTTTGAAGTTGTTTGATGGTTGACAAATATACAAAAAATATACCAATTGTCAACATGAGCTAACGTATAATACCCGGGTGTTTTTCAATTAAAATATACACTTTTATCTTTGTGTGAATGAACAGGCACCAATTGGATAAATACAGGTTATGAGTGATTACGAGAAAATCCGGCAAGAATGTGAGCTGAACAGTATGATCAGCGAAAGGGTGGTGGATGATTTCCTGCTGCATTTTGCGGTGCGGCACCAGGGACTGGAGAAGAAGATGAATACACAGTTGGCTGGCACAGGGATGTATTGCAGAAGCTGGATAAAAGCACCGTGGAAATGCTTAAAAGCCAGTATGTCATTCACCGTGTGTTCAGGGAGAACGGACTCATCGGTAAATTCCTGGAGCATCCTGGGCTGAATTACATAAAAGGAGCAGACCGGTGTTCCCCTGGAGACCGCAGAGGATATGATAAGTAATATTTTCGGAAGCCTGGATAAACTCCCGGATGCCGGAGGAGATGCCGCTGGTGGATGAGGCGAGGGAAGGCCTGGTCAACCAGCTCCTTGAAGGAGGAATGCGGTGAAGGACTGGATGATGTCGATGGTCCCCCGAAGCAACACGAACTTAACAAGGTCAAATTCTTATAAAAATATTGGAAAAACGCCCGAAAATTTCGGCTAAAAGTACATTAACAAGAAATCCAACAGTTACTTGATGGCAATGCGCTGCAAGCTGCGTGAGAGGTTGGAGAGTTAGCAACCATTTGCAGGCGAAGCGTAAGTGAAGTGCTGAGGCAGGAATAAAACAAAACTGAGAATAAAATGTTAAATTTGAAGAAACTATGGTACTGGAAATCATGAATGCAGAAGAGTTAAGAAAAAAAGCTCATCGCTTTATCGACAGGGCAAATGACAAGGTTTTAAAGAAAGTACTTGCCCTGGACACAGATAAGCAGCAAACCATCATTGTTGGTTATGAACCTGATGGAACACCTATTACAAGGGAAGACCTGGTCAAAGAATCCAAAGAAGCTTCTGAGCGTGTTAAGGCAGGAGATTACATCAGCCAGGAGGACCTTGATAAGGACGTGGAAAATTGGTAAAGAAGAAACTTCCTGTTCGTTGGTCCCCAAAAGCCTTACAAAGACTCAATGACATCTTTGATTATATTGCCGGGGACTCGGTAAGTGCAGCCAGACATGTTAAAAAGTCCCTTATTCAATTGGGCTCAACCCTGGGCCAATTCCCTGAGAAATACTCAAAAGAGGAATACCTGGCTGAGGTTCCCGGAAACTTTCGGTCTGTATCGAAGTGGCGGTATAAAATCATCTACGAGGTAACAGAAGAATTTGTAATCATTATTAACATCTTCAGTACCGACCAGCGCCCATCAAAAATAAAAAGGGATAAATAGAAAAGAGTTGTGCAACTTCTTTCTGTAAAATTACCTGGTCAAGGTTCTTAGAGCTTGTTTCTGCAGGGTAAAATCATTGAAATACCCTGTCTGCATTGACGGAGCACGTGCCTGTCCGCTGGAAGACTGCGGGGGCGTGGATGGGTATTAACGGATGCTTGAAATATTGAAGGATACTTCTGATCCAGAGCATGAAGAGATGAAAACGTGGGAAGGTGAAGATCACCTCAGTTTCCAGCCTGTTGAGATGCCTCCCCATGGTATATAATCCGGGAACCAATCGGAGGGGCCGGGCATGCTTAAGATGTATCCTGTAACCCTGAAGAAGAACCGGTTGGCTGAATACTGGTAACCAATCCCGGCATTCCATTCCAGTTGGGCCTGTGCGGAGCGTACGGTCTCTGAAGGATACCTGTTCCGGTTCGCCGCCAGGAAATTGCTTACGCCTGCTGTGAGCACCACCTGGTTCCTGTTTTTCCCTATGAAATAGTTTCCATAGATCATTTGAGTGGTGGAAACTTCGAGGTAATTACCTGTTTCAGTACTCCCATTATTATCACGAATGATCTCCCCGGAGAGGATATTGATCACCCCCAGCCCGGCGCCCACAGAGAATTTGCGGTTCAGGGCATATTCATAATTCACCGATCCGAAGATGAATGTCCGCCCGGCGATTTCAACATGAAAGGAGTGGGGTCCGGCCGGGATTGTTGTTTCCCGCATATCGGTCGAAGCCTGGCTTCCGGATTCCTGTGCCGCTGCAGGCTGCACCACCAGGGCAAGAACACCGGTGGTTAAGTATTTCAAAAAGGAAAGCTTCATCTGGTCAATCTGCTTTTATGGCAGCGAAAAATACAAAAATATTTTAGACTGGATCCCGGTTTTCGGTGATATAGGCTTCCAGATGGTTCTTGCATTTGTGTTAGTAGGAACGCGATATTTCTTCGGCTCGTTACATTAATAAGTGAAAAAGAATGAGGGATTCTTTAAAATATTTATAAAAAGTTTAGTAAAAACTAAACATTATGACTAAATTTGCATTGAAAAAAATTTCCTCTAATATGGACAGAAAGGAATTACTTCATACCAATGGTTACTGGGTCGCTCAAATCCAGATTGAGCTCTATAATCAATTATCTGATTACATGAAAAAGCATCATCTCAACAGATCCCAGTTAGCTGAAAAATTGGGAGTTACAAAAGGGTATGTCTCTCAAATTCTAAATGGTGATTTTAACCACCGGTTATCCACGCTTGTTGATCTGTCATTGGCCATGGGGAAAGCTCCGATAATTCAATTTTCTGATTTGGATAAAATAATTGAAAACCCTCCTCATGTATCAAATTCAATCCATGAAACAAGGGACGATACTCCTAAAAACCTGAAGGCAAGCTAGCATTTCAGTATATTGGAATAATGTCGAATGTGATCGACAAAAAACGACTAAGACTGTCGACGCAAGACAGCAATCCTCTGGTGATATATCCAAATCATTTCCCGGGAATGTTGTTTATATGGATATGTCAGTATAAAAAACCAAACAGCCACAAAGGAATCCGGTTCTGGTGGCTATGTTCAATATTATCTGCAGCAATGTATGCGTTCCTTATTCCTGCAATTTGCTTTTGTTGCTTGTTTTTTCCGCCGACTTCAATGGTGTGGGTATTGTCGACCAGGAAATCTCCTGACGGGGCATTTGATATCGTATGGACCGTGCGTAACTGGTTAAAGAAAAATGTTTCCCTGATGTTACCGGGATTTGCCACCCCATGCGTTAGCGCATACAGAAGATTGGGGTTGTTCAGGTATACTTTATCCGGTTTGTTCATCTTGCTGATCCCCTTGCTTCCGGATTTCAGCAGGAGCAGCAGATCTGCCCTTTCCAGGAGGTACAGGTAGCGCAGGAGTGTTTCACGACTGATTCCTACCTGCTGGCTTAATTTCAGGATGTTGGGTTTAAAAGGGGTAATTTCAGAAATGACAGCCAACAACGTTCTTAAGCGTTGTACAGCTTTGAAATCAATGTTCTCCGCGGAGGGAAGATCCACATCAAGCACGTGATTGATGACCTGCCTGATCCGGATATGATATTCCTGTGTGCCTTCTGTAAAGAATGGGTAATACCCCCATTGAATATATTCTTCAAAAAGCTTGATCGGTTTCACTTCTCCGAGAACTGAAGAGATTATGTCAGGTGAATGCTTTAACACATCCTCAAGTTTCAGAACCGGGAAATTATTTTCATTTTTGAGTGCAATGAATTCCCTGAAAGACAGTCCATTCAGTCTGTATACGATGGCCCGCCGGCTGAGATCTGCCTTTCCTTTATAGATATCCAGTGCAGAAGAACCAGTCGCAACTATTTTCAGCTCCGGGAAATAATCGTAACTGCTTTTCAGTTCCTGGGACCAGTTTTTATATTTGTGCACTTCATCAAGGAACAGCACTTTACCTCCTCTTTTTACAAATTCTCCTGCAAATGTTACGAGGCTGTTCTTTGCAAAGTAGAGGTCATCCAGACTTATATACAACACCTCACCTGTATTACCGGAGAAGTTTTCTTTGATATATTGCAGCATCAGGGTCGTCTTGCCCACCCCCCGGGCCCCGGTAATGATGATCAGCCGGTTGTTCCAGTTAATCCTGTCCCACAGGTACCTTCTGAATTTCATATCCACTGCCTGGATCATATTTGCAGAGTACTGGATTAAATTTTCCATTTTGTCAGGTGAATTTGTTAAAAAAAGGAAAATAATGACATATAGATATGACAAAAATAATAAAAAAAATGACATATACATATGACAAAAACGGATTATTCTTAGTCAGAGTTGAGGGGGGTGGTATCGCTATAAACTGAAAATACCCCAATAAGCTGGAGGGTAAGTTTGCATTTCATTCCTGGTTTTTCCCTCTATAATTTCAAATTACCTCAGCTTCCAGCCGGTTGAGATGCCTCCCCATGGTATATAATCCGGAAACCAATCGGAGGGACCGGGCATGCTTAAGATGTATCCTGTTACCTTGAAAAAAAACCGGTTGGCTGAATACTGGTAAACAATCCCGGCGTTCCATTCCAGTTGGGCATGTGCGGAGCATACGGTCTCTGAAGGATACCTGTTCCGGTTCGCCGACTGGAACTTCAACATCACCGGAATACCCGGGTGTTTTTCAATTAAAATATACACTTTTATCTTTGTGTGAATGAACAGGCACCAATTGGATAAATAAAGGTTATGAGTGATTACGAGAAAATCCGGCAAGAATGTGAGCTGAACAGCATGATCAGCGAAAGGGTGGTGGATGATTTCCTGCTGTATTTTGCGGCACGGCACCAGGGACTGGAGAAGAAGATGAATAAGCAGTTTGGCTGGCACAGGGATGTATTGCAAAAGCTGGATAAAAGCACTGTTGAAATGCTTAAAAGCCAGTATGTCATTCACCGGGTGTTCAGGGAGAACGGACTGCTCGGTAAATTCCTGGAGCATCCCGGGCTGAAGCACATAAAAGGAGCAGACCGGGGTTCCGTTGGAGACCGCAGAGGATATGATAAGTAATATTTTCGGAAGCCTGGATAAACTCCCGGATGCCGGAGGAGCTCCAAAAGGCAAGACCCGGCAGTGAATAAGCGGGAGCAGGATAAGCAAGCGCTGGAAAAGCGGGGAAAAAAATCCGGAGCTGGCGAAGACAAATTTCAAATTGAAATATAACATTGCGCTGTGTGAGAAGATCTCCCATATGAAGGTTGCGGAATCGGTGATCCAGGTGGACCTGTTCATCCTGCCTGCCCCTGTGAAGGAGGGGAGGAGCAAGGCCTATTTTCCGTTTATAATGCTCCTGGTTGACGGGGCGGATGGGCGGATCATTGGCATGAAGATGCTGTCGCCCAAACCGGATATGCATACTATGCATGAAAGTGTACCGCAGAAGTTGCTCGAGGAGCTGGAAGAGCTGGGTTTTCGGCCGGAGCGAATAGAGCTGCATACAGAATTGTTGTATTTCCTGACTAAAAATGCACTGAAGAAATCGTATTGCATGTCGGTACTGCAGGAGGAGATGCCGCTTGTGGATGAGGCGAGGGAAGGCCTGGTCAATCAGCTCCTTGAAGGAGGAATGCGGTGAGGGACTGGCGGATTCATCTTTGTAAATTGATCCTGATTTTTGAAAGTCATGGTTGTTTGTTTTAATGGTTCGCGTTTTAAAACTATAAATCAACCGTGACTTTCTTTTTCGATTATCTCTTAAAATCCAATTTTACAGAAACAAAGTTACGTAGCGCTGTGATCCCTATGGCTTCGTATTCAATATCGTGTCTCCTTACTCCAAACCTTATCAATTAATTCAATATATTCTTCCCTGAAACCATTCGGATCGTATGAACGGGCATTGTTTCCCCACTCTTTTATATCCTCAACCGTAAGATTTCCTTTAAATTCAGATTCCTTCAATAGCATTCCGAATCCAGCTAAAGAGGCTGTGAACTGCATGTTTTCTGAAGATGTACTAAATGCCTTTCTGCTATTGTCAATACCCAGAGAAAGGAGTCTGCTTTGATCTTCCCCTGGTCGCTTATACCTGAATTCTATAAATCCAAAACTACTTGTAGTTCCTTCCTGGGGTATTATCTCATATAAAGCTGTTATAGTTTGTGTAGCTCCTATTTCACCAGCATCTGTTGAATCATCCTCAAATTCCGAGTCCTCCAGCACCCTGTTCTCATATCCAATAAGACGATATGAATCTACAGAGAGAGAATCGAAGGTGATCTGTATTTTTGAATCCCTGGCTACTGTAAAGAATTTATCATATTCCTGAACAAACACTTTGTAGATCTGATCGCCATTATCAATATATTCATAGTTTCCATCTCCTTTGTTGGCTACTTGTTCCATCATGGACTCATTTAAATTCCCATGACCTACCCCACATATTGTCAGATATATACCTAAATCCCTATAATCCTGAACCATTTCTATAAGAGCATCAGTCGAAGATACGCCAACATTGAAGTCTCCATCCGTTCCCAATACAATCCTGTTGTTACCGCCTTCAATATAATTCTCTTCTGCAATTTCATAAGCCATCTCAATTGCAGCACCGCCAGCAGTAGATCCTCCTGCCCGTAAACCATCAATTGCATTTTTGATTTTTCTGGTTTCCGATCCTGAAACAGATTTAAGTGCTACATCAACCTTACCTGAATATGTAACAATGGCAACCCTGTCTTTATCTGTAAGTTGCTCAGCCATTCGCTTAAATCCCGACTTAAGCACATCAATTTTATCTTCGCTGTCCATGGAACCGGATACATCGATAAGGAATACAAAATTGGCTGGTGGTCGATCACCATCTAAATCCCTTCCTTTGAGTCCTATACGCAATAAATAGTGCTCCTCATTCCAGGGACACACAGAAGTCTCGCTATGCAATGATACATTCTCAGTTTCTGGTTCAGGATAATCAAAAGTGAAATAATTAATAAACTCCTCTATACGCACTGCCTCAGATGGAATTCTGTAGCCATCGCTTTCATATCCTCGCATATTTGAATATGAAGCACCATCGGCATCGATTCCAAAAGTTGAAACAGGATCCTCTCCGGCACTAATAAATGGATTCTCTCCATAATCAGTATACTGGTCTCCTGTATTATTGTTGGAAAAATTTGCAATTCCGTCTTTTGTGTAATACAAACCAGATTTTTCACAGGAATTCACAAGTGCAAACAGACTTAAAACTATCAATAGCTTTTTCATATGCATAAATTCTTTATTTAACTATTTGATATAAAATATTTTATATATCGTTTTAATTTCAAGTGAGTTATTCGTCCTCCTTCGTCGGCCTCATGAGCTCCACTTCGTTCCGGTTGTTGCCTCACCCCATAATTATTTTTCTAACTACAAGTGACCTGTTGCATCGAAGAAATATTATTTTCCATGGTACTCATGCTCCTGCGCT